>DASTLH010000061.1:0-21381 GCA_035715145.1 Patescibacteria group bacterium | reverse complement strand
GTAATTCATAGTAAATCCGTTGATTGAAACAGGTATGAGAAAAAGTATATAATACTCCAAGGCCAAGAGCAATACGAATGTGTTTGCCGAGGTGGCGGAATGGTATACGCGGTAGTCTCAAAAACTACTGATTGTAATGATCGTGCGGGTTCGAGTCCCGCCCTCGGCACCAGATGAAAATTATCACCAAATCAGAAGCTTTTCATGCTGACAAACCAGAAGGTATTTCTGTTGACTATTACCTCTTCCCCGAATACGAAATCCATTTTAATTCCCAAGCACCCCACACAACCCAAGTCTGGCATCACCACCAACATATCTGGGAAACTATATTTATTCTCAAAGGAGAGCTTTTAGTCATGTGGAAACAGGACGGAAAAGAGATCCACCAATTAGTCACAGCAGGTGATGTTATAGAAACAGAAAGAACTCCCCACACCTTTATGAACAACTCTCAAAATCCCGCAGAATTTTTAGTTATCAAACAAATCCTTTCTGGGCAGGATAAATCAGCTCTTCTTAAAAAAGACAAAGTCTTAGACTAACTTTCCCATCAAAAATCCCGCGCATGGCGGGACTTTTGCTACCAAACTATTGACTGCTTAGAGTTTTTCATCCATCTCATCAAGCTTCTGGTGTATTTTTGCTAATTCAGCCATAACGCCTTCTAATGTTGCAGGGCCCATAGAAACAGGCTCCGGCATTGTTGGCATTGGTGGTTGCGGCATTGTTGCCGGCGCAAGCGGGGTTGAAACTGTTGCCGCCATACCTCCCATTGGATCTGCTACTGGCTGGCTCATTGGATCTGCAGGCGTTGATGCCATTGCACCCAAACTCGACAAATCAGGAGCAGCTGGTTGGGCACTTGGCATGCCACTTGTCATATCAGCACCAGGCATAGGCATAACAGGTTGAGCAGCAGGATTTACTGGTGCTTGTGTCATATCTACAGCTGGTTGTGCTGGTTGTTGTGTTTGATTATCCATTGTTTCACCCCCTTTCTTATTGTGATACTGTTGTATCACGTTGCTTTTCTACATTGAAAAATTTAATTCTGTCTCCTCTAAATAGAAGATCAATTTCTCCGACCGGACCGTTTCTGTGTTTTGCTATAAGCATTTTGACAGGGATAGTTGTTCCACCTACCTCATCATCAGCTTTATATAAAAACAATACCACATCGGCGTCCTGTTCGATAGCCCCTGATTCACGAAGATCGGCAAGCTGTGGCCTGCGCTCTCCCCTGTGCTCTACGGCACGAGACAACTGAGACAGTGCAATAACAGGAACCTTAAGTTCACGAGCCAAATTCTTTAATGCCTGAGAAACAACAGAAACTTCTTGCACTCTACTTTCAAGCTTTTTGCCAGGATTTACCAACTGAAGATAGTCAACAATGATAAGGCCTAGTTTATGTTCCAGATGAAGTCGCCTGGCTTTTGTTCTCATTTCAGAAAGCGTAATACCTGGTGTGTCATCAATAAAAATTGGTGCATCTGCTAGTTGACCCATTGCTTCAGACAATTTTGTAAAATCGTCCTCAGATAATTTACCTGTTTTGAGTCTCCACGCGTCTACGTCTGCCTGAGCCACTAAAAGACGATCAACCAACTCTTCCTGAGACATTTCCAAGGAAAAAATACCAATTGGTGTTTTATCATTTACCGCTACATGCTGAGCGATATTCATTGCCATAGCTGTTTTTCCTGTTCCAGGACGAGCAGCAAGAATAAGCAAGTTAGATGCCTGCATTCCAGACAACATTGCGTCCAAATCAACAAAACCACTCTTTACTCCTCGCAACCCTGCTCCTGATTTGTGCAATTCATCTATTCTGTCAAAACTGCCAGCAAGAGCTTGTCGAATAGGTAAAAACCCTCTGACAACAGTTCCATTGGAGATAGAAAAAACTGAAGATTCTGCTTTATCCAAAATTTCTTTTACTTCTTTGTCTTCCTCAAAACAAAGAGTGGTAATCTCGCTGCCAATTTGAATAAGAGAACGCTTAGTTGAAGCATCTTTAATAAGCCGTGCATAGTGCTCCACATTTGCCGCCGTTGGCACAGCATTCACAAGTTCTGTCAGATAACTACTTTCGATATCTTTATAGCTTTTATTTTTCTTTATCTCTGAGGTTAAAGTCACAATATCAATTGGATTTCTTTGCTCATATAACGCAAGCATTGCTTCAAAAATTCGCTGGTGAGAATTATTGTAGAAATCTTCTGCTCGAAGAATTTCTGAGGCTAGATTGATAGCATCTTTATCAATGAGGATTGCACCTAAAACACTCTGTTCTGCTTCATTATTTGAGGGAGGAACTTTTACATTTGCCATAATCCAAGTATATCACTTTCAGGCAGGGCTTGAGAGAGAAATAAGCTCAAGATAGAGAAACGACTTCCATCTCAACTGGAAGTTTGTCACGGGTCACAGTGTATTTATTTACCGGTTCAACTTCTTTTCCAATTGCCTTTACAGCCTGTTCTGCCTGTGCACCATAAAACACAACAACTCGTGGATTAAGAGACGCCAGCATGGAGGTATCAATGACACCATCTGCATGAATAATGGCAATATCTGCATCTCTAATAACTTCTTTTCCTTTTAACGCACTTGCATTCCCTACCATCACAACCATATTGTCCAGCCCAATGTAATACACTGTTGCTTCTTCACTTTTTATTCCACTTATTTTTATTGAGCTGATTTCATATTCCCCTGCTCCTTGCATAATAATGCGTGAATCCTCTACTGGAGCTAATTTTGAGTGAGCGATAGGTGAAAGTAAGAGAATGCCATCTCCTGCAAGTTTTCCTTTTACATCAATAGGGTCGACAATAAATGATGCAAGCTTTCCTTTTATTTTTATTGCTTCGGGAGCAACCAATGCTATGTCCATGACACTTATCCTACCATACTCTCAGTTTTGTTGACAAGCCTATACTTTTGCCGTATTATACTTTTTACCCTGCCGCCCTTATTACATGAAAACAGAAAAGATTCTTTTATCATTTGTGGCTGTGGTGGTCGGACTCATTGTTGCCGGTGTCGGTTTCTATTTTTACCAATCAACCAAAGTACTTCCTCCAGGAAAACTGGCCAGTGTTAAAGTAAACCCACCAACACCAACACTTCCTCCTGTTTATCTATCAATTGATAGTCCACAGGATGAATCAGTCACGTCCAATAAAACAGTGACTGTGTCAGGGAAAACAGTTCCCGATGCAACAATAGTAGTTTCAACAGATACAGCTGACCAGGTTATTACTCCTTCAACAACAGGAACATTTTCTACAACTGTTACTATTGGAAGCGGAGAAAATGAGATCCATATTCTCTCAATTGGAGCAAACGGCCTGGAAACACAAAAAACCATAACAGTCAGTTATACAACTGATAATTTTTAATATGAAAAAACTTTTATTTTTATTTGCATTCTCTTTTATTACGGCTCTCACAGTTGGACAAACATATGCAGTAGTAAAATCAACTGACACCCCGACCCCAACACCAAATAATTTAGAACAACAAGTTTCAAATTTAAAAGATAAAATTGCCTCACGAGTAGCACAGCTTAATCTCGTAGATAAACGAGGAATTATTGGAACTGTTACTGATGTTACACAAACCCAAATTACTCTCTCAGATCTGAATGGGAATATTCGATTTGTAGATGTTGATGAATTAACAAAATTCTCTTCTCCTACAGCAAAAAGCAACTTTGGGATTTCAGACATTACCAAAGGATCACAAGTAGGAGTTATCGGACTCTACAATAAAGAATCACGTCGAATTCTTGCCCGATTTGTTGATGTTCAAGTAAATCCTGTCCTTATATCAGGAGCAATTTCTGATATTGATAAAACAAATTACAATTTGACGGTTATGACTCCAGACAAAAAAACCTACACCATTAGTATAGAAAATATTACTAAAACAGTCTCATATACGAAAGATGGTGGTGTAGTAAAATCTGGATTCTCTAAAAACCAAGTTGCAGAAAGAATAGTTGTTGAAGGCTTTGTTGATATAAAAAATGCTAATACTATTATTGCTTCACGAATTATTCTTTTCCCAGACCTAACAATAAACCCGGCAATTCTTATTACCAAACCAGCTGATCTGCAACTCCAAGGAACAATTGTCCCCTCAACCGGTAGTGGCAGAAAACTTACCCCTCTAGTAAAATAAAAGTATGGATCTCTCCTCACGACTTAAAAAAGTTAGAGACATTTTACACAAAGAAAACCTGGACGCATTTTTTATTTCCTCTCATGCACAAATAATGTATCTGACTAATTATTTGGGATTTATTGCAGGAGAACGCGATGCATTTCTTTTTATCACTCATAAAAATACATTTCTTATCACTCATGATTTATATTTTGATGATGTTTCAAATCTAAAAAATTTTACTGTTTTAAAAAGAGATGCAACAACTCCCCTTTTAAAAATTCTCACAACAATTGCTCAAGATGAAGGCATTAAAAATGTGGGATTTGAAGCAGACGATCTGCATGTTAATGAGTATGTTAAACTTTCTGAAGAAAAAACATTTCACTTTGTTTCCTCATCAATTGCTCCAATTCGGATTCAAAAAGACCCATATGAGATAGAGCAAATTTCTCTTGCATGCACAGTTGCAGAAAGAGCATTTACCTCTACTCTTCCCCTGATTAAAGAGCACATGACAGAAAAAGAGCTTTCTTATTTTTTTGAAATGGAAGTAAAAAAACAGTTTGCAGATTTTTCATTTGACATGGTTGTAGCCTTTGGAAAAAATAGCGCAGTCCCCCATCACAAACCAGATGAGACAAAATTAAAAAAAACAGATGTGATTCTTTTGGATTTTGGAGTGAAACAAAATGGTTATTGCTCTGATATATCCAGAACAATTTTCTTTGGCAAACCAACCGATGAGATGAGAAACGCCTATACAGCTGTTTTACAGACACTAGACCAAACCCTTATCCTGATGGAAAAAGAAAAAGATATGAAAACAATTGATGCGTTTGCCAGAAAATATATAACTGATAAAAATTTCCCTGAATTTCCGCATGCACTAGGACATGGAATAGGGCTTGAGGTTCACGAATCCCCTATCTTCTCCCCTTATACAAAAGATACACTGGTATCAAACATGACACTTGCAGTAGAACCTGCTACCTATCTTTCAGGAAAGTTTGGCATACGAATTGAAGATGACGTTTTAATGACCTCAAAAGGAGCACAACTATTGACTACTTCCCCAAAAGAAATTATTGTTTTATGATAAGGGTATGGTGGAAGATTTAAAAAAGCATTTTACCTCTGGGGGTCTTTTAATTGCTCTTCTTATTGTTGCTGTTGGAATTTACCTTTTCCAAACTGTCTGGCAGGTTTTTGGTATTTTCTCTGATGTTTTTGTTGTCATGATTTGCGCATGGGTTGTCAGCTTTATTTTGGAACCTGCAGTTGAGGGTTTAACTACATACGTCAAGCTTCCTCGCCTGCTGGCAGCACTTATTATTTATACAATCAGTTTTGGATTACTGGCTTTTGCCATTATTTTATTTATCCCTGCATTTACCCAACAAGTAGCTGTTTTAGGAAAAACATTACCAAAGTATGTAGAAACATCTCCTGATTTTATTCACCGTTTAACAGACACAGGATATACCTATCTTCAAGATTCAATTCCTATTATCCCCTCTGTTGCATCATTTTTGTTTTCAGTCTTTATTATTCTTATCATTTCTTTTTATCTGGTCGTTGATAAAGAAACTATTCAAAAGGAATTCTATATGCTTATCCCCCGCCGCTGGCACCCCCATGCACGGTTTACCCAGGAATTAATCGACACAACGTTTGGCTCATTTCTGAGAGTTCAACTTTTAGTAGGAATTATTGCCGGAGTTGCAACATGGGTAGTCTTGCAAATGATTGGCAATCAGTTTGCGCTAGCAACAGCTGTTTTATCTGCTCTTCTCACAATGATTCCCTTTGCAGGACCAGTCTTGGGAATTATTCCTCCAGTTGCTATTGCCTTTCTCGCAGATCCTGCACGAGGACTCTTTGTCTTTATTGTTCTTTTGATTGTTCAACAAATTATCTTTAATATTATTGCCCCAAAACTTTTGGGAAATGCTCTCAAGCTTCACCCAATTGTAGTCATTCTCTCATTCATCTTAGGATACAAATTGTTTGGACCATTAGGGGCAGTTTTGGGTGTTCCAGTTCTGGGAATTTTAGCTGTTATTCTTCACAGGTTGAGTAATCATTTTATCTTCCTCCAAAGAGAATAATAGTTTTCCCCAAATTCAAGAACAGAATCAATCTCATATTGCCCACTTTACTTTAGTTAGATAAAGTGATATCATTCTTTTACTTTAATTGAATAAAGTATGGATATTATTAATACATCTGAAGCAAAAGAATTATATAAAGCAATTATGTCTTTACAAACTCTTGGTGAAACAAAAAAGTTTTTGCGAGATTTATTAACAGAACCAGAGATAAAAGAATTTAGCAATCGCTGGAAAGTTGCACGAATGCTTGATGAAAAAATCTCCTATGAGGAAATTGAGAGACAAACGGGCATGAGTAGTACAACAATTGCAAGAATTCAAAAATGGCTTAATGGCCCAGTTAAGGGATATAAAAATATGCTAAAGAAAACAAAACAAAATAAAAACGTTGCACATCATACTTTCTGACAAGGGAGGCTTTGATGTGGTTACACTCACCTCCCTTTCGGGAGGTTTTTTGTGGAAAGGCAAATATGATAAAAGAAGCAAGAAAAGAATTAACTGTGACAGAGACAATGCAACCACGTATTCGTGAGTTGCAAGATCAAGGCATAACAACTATTTGTTTTGACGTGGATGGAACCTTGATATTTGGGCCACAGGCCGATAAATTTGTTGATGCAAGAAGAGCTGCGCTTATTGATCTAGTAGCACAGGAGAAACAAGTTGATTTGGAAACAGCAGTTAGTTTGGTACAGGCACAAAGAGAATTGGGAAAAAGAGGATCTGATGCGCTAGGAACCTTAGGTATTTCTGCTGAACTTTGGTATGACAAACTGTGCGGAATTGACACTTCCGAATTACCGCAAGCAATAGAAGCAAATAAAATTCTTACGACACTTAAGAATGCTGGAATAAGACTAATCGCTGTTACTGATGAGCCATTAGAACAATCAGAACGAGTATTACAAGCAAGTGGCATAGATCCCGAAATTTTTGATAAAAGAATTGGCTGGCAGAAAGGTCAACCACGGCCAAAAGATCTTGGAACGTCTGTTTTTTCTGATTTGGCAGCGGATTTGGGATGTGAATCTGAAGAAATGCTTATGGTAGGAGACCGGGTGGAGCAAGATATCAAACCTGCTTTACGAGCTGGATATAGAGTGGCACTGGTCAACAATACACCAAACTCTTCTTCTCCTTCAATAGAAGATTACTTCACTCAATCTAACGAAAAACTACAAGCAGCTTATCTTGCTACTTGGGAAAATGAAATTGGTCAAACTGGAACTAGCGTGTTTGATATACAAAGACTTCCCGAGTACCTTGCAAGCGGTAGCGTAGAATCACTACGTCTAGGAGACAGCTATATAGTTACACTTGATACAAAACGTCTCATCGAAAGACTTTTAAGTAAAAATCAATTAATTTTAACACCTGAAATTGAAGAGGCAATACAAGCTTTTAATAGCTCACTAATTCAAATTCTGAGAGAAACACTTACAGAGAATCTTTCCCCGCTTGTGGTTATTTCCGAAGGTCCATTTTATGAAGCACTAGATAGTATGACTCAACAAGCTACAAAATTTTCCCCAACGCAACTTGTGAATATAGATAGGTTTATTGACTCCAAGGGAAAAATAAGAAATGTTGCTGTTATAAGCGCTGGTAGATACAAAGGAACTGGAGACGAGAGTATTACAGAAAGACCTGGAGAGATACCACTTGATGATCAAATGGCTGCTCTACTAACTAAACTTGTACGAAGGCGAAGACCTCAACGAAGAAATAGTATTACCCTTATTGATGATGGGTTTTCTACACAAGATGATTTTGCAACGTATCAAGAAATATTTGCTAGCAGAGGCATTAAGCTAACTGGTGCTATTTTAGGAATAGGACCATATGGAACCACTGAATGGGATGCTATTGGAGGAGCGCAAGCAAATGGATGCGAAGATATATCTGTTGTAATACCAGTGTATAATCCTTCCGAATGGGTTTGTGGAAGAGACTTTACAATATTTGGAGGGAAAATGTGGAATAAAGTTACAGACGAAATTACAGGAACTTCTCCTTATTTTGCTCCTTTTACCGATGGCTCTAGTGCAAGTATCCCTTCTGATAGACTTGCATCCTTCAGTCTACAACTGTTACAAGCTAATTTGACTCTTATCCAAGCACTCGAAGTAAGTATTGGAAGAGAAGTATTGTTTCAGGATGCAATTACTGCTGGTTATGGAATTCCAATAATTACGACTAATCAATTCAATGAGAATACTCCTCAACCGGAAGATTCAATAAGCGATTATATTCAAACAATGATAAGTATACTCAGTTAAAAGGAGCTTTTTTTATATGACAGAACAAACAACAAAAATAGAATCTAGAGAAACATTAACCGGCTATCCTGAACTTACCATCTGGGACATGGATATGACAATCATTCTCCAAGGAATAACCACTATCCAAATTAATAAACACACTGGTAATCCTGACTTTAGATTTTCATCAATTTCTTCTCTTATAAACCAGGTAGAACAGAATCGATTATCAAACATTACAGTACGACGAATTCTATGAAAAAACAAAATATTTTTATTGATACCGATATGGGGAATGACGATATTATGGCAATAAGCCAATTGTTATTTTATTCCTCCATAAATATTGTAGGTATATCCGTAGTTAATGGTGTTGCTACCAAAACTTCTGGATATGAAAATCTTCAAACTTTATGCAATTATTTGAAGGTTACTATTCCATCTAAGCTTGGTTATCAAAAAGCAATTTCTGAAAAAGATGCTTCCTTCCCTTCCCGAGACATTACTCGTGCAAATAATTTAACACTATTAAAGAGTCTAAAACTGAAAAAACTTAAAAATCAAAAAAAAATTAACAAATCTGTAGAAAAGTTCATATACGAAAACGTTATTCAAAATACAGCAACTATTCTTACCTTAGGACCGCTCACCAATCTTGCAAAAACAATAGAGATATACGGAGAAAAATTTACTAAAAATGTAAAACAAATTGTAATGATGGGAGGAGGAATAAATAGAGGAAATGTCTCACCAAACTTTCTAACGGAATATAATATTTACTTAGATCCAGAAGCTGCTCAAGTTGTTTTTTCTTCTGGTATCCCAATTATCATGGTTGGTATTGATGCAACAAGTTATGCTAAAATTACAAATAAATTCATAGATCAAATTAAGACCTTTAATCCCAAAGATAAAAGAGCAAAAATTATTCAAGAAATAATTATTAACAATGATAATGACTTTAATGCTTTTTATGATCCACTCACTGCATATCTACTAAAAGACGACTCAATAATTACCAAACGGCTAGAATGCTCGATACTGGTCTCAGTAAAGGGAAAAAATCGTGGACAAACAATTCCTATTGTTTCAAAAAACCCAAATGTCACAGTTGTAATGAAAGTAAATCCTAGTAAATTTTATAACCAGATGAGAAATTTTATGATAGAATAACCTTATGAATATACAAACATTAAAAGGATTTAGAGATTTCTTGCCGCTTGAAGCGCGAAAGCGAGCGTTTGTCGTGGGAAAGTTAAAAAAGGTATTTGAAATCTATGGATTCGAGCCACTAGAAACTCCTGTTTTGGAATACGAAGAAATCCTTACTGGTAAATATGGCGAAGAAGGAGAAAAACTCATGTATCGCTTTGAAGACAATGGTGGCAGACGTGTTGCCATGAGATATGACCAAACAGTTCCCCTCGCCCGTGTCGTCGCGCAATACCAAGGACAACTCCCAACTCCATTTAAAAGATATCAATTTCAAAATGTGTGGAGAGCAGAAAATACCCAAAAAGGAAGATATAGAGAATTTATGCAGGTAGACTTAGACACGGTAGGTATTGATTCAGCCCTTGCTGATGCAGAAGCAATTGCAGCAGCAGTTGCCGGATTACAAGCATTAGGGTTTGAGAAATTTAATGTGCTCATTAATGACAGAACCGTTTTTGAAGGACTTCCCCAGCAAGCAATTATTGCCATTGATAAACTGAAAAAAATAGGCGAAGACGGAGTCTGTGATGAATTAGTTGAAAGAGGCATTAGCACCTCTCGTGAAGAAGCATATAACATTCTTCAGGCAATTACCCAAAAAGAACCAACTCAACGGCTAAAAGAAATTTTTACAATCTTAGAAGAGATGGGAATCTCAAAAGAAAATTTTTCCTTCTCCCCCACTCTTGCTCGAGGACTTGATTACTATACTGGGCTTATATTTGAAATTGAAACACCAGACTACCCTGTTGGATCCATTTGTGGAGGAGGACGATATAACAAACTCATTGGCATGTTTGCAAAAAATGACATTCCTGCTGTTGGATTAGCATTTGGATTTGACAGAACCCTAGAAGCAATGGAAGCACTAAATCTCTTTCCAAAAGAGCTTGAACAATCTCTGAGCAAAGTGTTGGTAACTATTTTTAATGAAGAACTTAAAAAGGAATCTCTCAAAATACTTAAAGCTCTTCGAGATAAAAAAATTGCTTCTGAAATTTATTTAGGCGAAACTCCAAAGCTTGAAAAACAACTAAAATATGCCAATGCAAAACAAATTCCTTTTATTCTTATCCTTGGCCCAGAAGAATTAAAAGAAAATGTTGTCGTACTCAAAGAACTAGCAACTGGAAAACAAGAGAAACTCCCTCTTGAACAACTTCTCCAAAAACTTCAATAATAGAAGTAATGTCTACATACAAAAAAGCAGTTATAGCGCTCATTGTAGCAAATACTATTTGGGGTGCTGGTCCACCTATTTTTAAATGGTCTCTTGAAAGTATTTCCCCTACTCTTTTGGCGTTTTTTCGCTTTGTTATCCCTACACTCTTTTTGTTATTGTTCATTGGGAAAATACAAAAAATACGCATAAGAGATGGCTTATATTTTATTCTTTTGGGACTTTTTAACTGCTCTATCAACATAGGGTTATATTTTTTAGGGCTCACATATGCGCCAAGCATTAATCAGCCAATTATAGCCAGCGCAGGACCGTTATTTGTCATTATCGGATCAGCTTTGTTTCTCAAAGATAAAGCAACTAAAAAAGTACTCTTAGGAAATCTCATTGGTCTCACAGGTGTTTTATTTATCGTCCTTGAGCCAGTTCTTACGACCCACCACGTTTCCTCGGTTGTAGGAAATCTTTTGTTTATTTTCTCTACCATCAGCGCAGCATTAGGCACACTTATTTCAAAGAAATTGACAAAACACTACACTCCACTTACTCTCACTTTCTGGACATTTTTAATTGCAACTATTTCGATACTTCCGTTTGTCATTACCCAATTTACTCCCAGCACTATTGCAAGTCTGCTTTCTCTTCAAGCAACAATCGGCATTATTTTTGGAGGGTTTGCATCTTCTCTTCTTGCGTATTTTCTTTTTTATTGGGGTCTTGGCGTTGTTAAAGCCTCAGAGACAACAATATTTACCTACATTGACCCGGTAGCAGCTGTCGTTATAGCCGCACCGCTTCTTCATGAATATCCTAATACACCTTTTATAACAGGAGCATTTTTGGTATTTGCAGGGATTTATATTGCTGAAGAACGACTGCATTGGCACCCCCTTCAGAAATTATTTGGCAGATACTAGTATTTTCTTGACGGATTTGCTATACTTATTCCACTATGAAATCAAATATCCACCCAACATATTTTGCTGATGCACAAATAATTTGTGCCTGTGGCAACGTTATTACTGCTGGCGGCACACACCAGAAGATTCATATTGAATTGTGC
The DNA here is from genome assembly GCA_035715145.1 of Patescibacteria group bacterium. Lineage (GTDB taxonomy): Bacteria > Patescibacteriota > Microgenomatia > Levybacterales > UBA12049 > DASTLH01. The sequence goes on along the minus strand of DASTLH010000061.1, from coordinate 9,369 downwards.
AGCAAATGCCACCCATTCTATACTGGTGCACAAAAATTCGTTGACAGTGCCAACAGAATTGATAAATTCCAGAAGAAACAGGATATTGCAAGCAAATATAAAGCAACTGTTGTTAAGAAAAAAGAAGAAGAAAAACAAAAATCTTCAGGCCCCAAATCTCTTGCAGAAATGCTTGCAGCTCTCCAATAGCTATCACATAGATATCCCTCTGACGCATACTCAGTGATATAATTCTCATATGGAAGACTATAGATATTACCAAATAGCAGAAATTGATAAAAAAATAGAAGAAACTCGTTTGCTTTTAACAGATCCTGATTTGGCTGAAATGGCTCTTGAAGAGATTTCCCAATTGGAAGAAGAAAAACAGACAATTCTTTCTACAATCAAAGAAGAAGAGCCGGAAGACACCCTAGACGAGAGAAACGCTATTATAGAAGTCAGTGGGGCAGCTGGCGGAGATGAAGCAAAACTCTGGGCAAATGAAATCCTTCGTATGTATGCTCGTTTTGCAGAACGACAAAAATTAAAAATTGAGCAAGTAGATGATGGCGTTGTAAAAATTTCTGGGTATGGCGTTTTTGGACTATTTAAATACGAAGCTGGCGTTCATAGAGTCCAAAGAATTCCGGCAACAGAGAAAAAAGGAAGACTCCACACCTCTACTGCCACTGTTTCTGTTTTACCAGAACTTGAAGATATTGATTTACACATTAATCCAGATGACATAGAATTTGAAGCATTTAGAAGTGGTGGCCATGGTGGTCAAAACGTTAATAAAGTTTCAACAGCCGTCAGACTCAAACATATTCCCACTGGTATTGTTGTTACCTGCCAAACTGAAAGATTTCAAAATCAAAATAGAGAATACGCAATGGAGCTTCTGAGAGCAAAACTATGGGAGCAAGAGCTGGAAAAAAGAAATGAAGAGATTGGAAGTCTTAAGTCCACTCAAGTAGGACGAGGTATGAGAGCAGAGAAAATCAGAACATATAATTTCCCTCAAGACCGTGTAACAGATCATAGAATCGGACAATCATTTCACAATCTTCCGGCAATTATGGAAGGCGCGATTGATGATATTTTAGAAGCTGACAAAAAACTGGAAACGCAGGATTCTCTCCCCTCTTCAGAAGAATAACTAACTATATGTATTCTTTTGATAAATAATTATTCTAAGTATTTTTTGTCCTTCTCTTTTAATTCTTCAAGTTTTTCAAATTCATCAGTTTTAACTGTGTGAGCAATTTGCCGTCCTCCTGCAATATGAGGTAAGACAACGTAATCTGCACCTTCTTCATACAGTTTTTTTGCTTCATCGATATCATATGCCATTACAATTACTTTTACTTTCTTTTTAGCTGCATGAGCGGATTTAATAATAAAGATATTATTTTCCAAGTCTGATAATGTTGACACAACCAACTTTGCTCTATCAAGCTGTACTAACTCTTGAATTTCCTGATCCATAATATCGCCAAACAAAACAGGAATCCCCTGTGCTCTCAGATTCTCAATCACCATAGGGTCAAAATCAACAACAATAACATCATCGGGATTCTCTCCTAGTGCATTAAGAATTGTCTCACCCATTCGTGTTCCACCAATCAACACAATGTGATTGGAAAAATCAAATTCAGAAAGAGCAAGTTTTTCTCTGTGTTTTTCCCCTCCAATTTTTGGCAAATATTTTTCAACAAGACGATATAAATTATTGTTATACAACACAATGTATGTCGCGCTTAAAAATGTAATAGTACAAGTCAGAGTTATAAGATTTACAATATCATGACTGACATAACCAGAATTAAAAGCAAGTAAAATAAGAATGAGAGAAAATTCTGACAATTGTCCCAATCCACTTGCTGCAAGAAATGAGGTCCTCTGTCTGTATCCCAATAAATTCATTGTGATATAAACAATCAGCGGTTTTAAAAGAAGTGCAAAAATAGACAAAATAATTGCAGGAAGAAGAATATGAAAAATATTTCCAACTGCCATTTCCATTCCAAGAAAAATAAAAAAGATGATGACAAAAAAATCTCTGAGTGGACGCATTTTTGCAATAATCTGAAAGTTTTCAAGAGAATTTGCCAAAGCAAGTCCTGCAACAAATCCCCCAATTTCTATTGAAAATCCAATCACCGGTGCACTCACTAATGCTGCTAGTCCAAATACCCATGCCAAACTAACTAAAAATAAAATTTCCTGAGATCTTGCAATCAAATGAATAACTTTAGGAAGCACAACCTTTCCAAGCCAGATAATAAGTGTAAATAAAATAACAGATTTCAAAAAAAGAATAATAAGTGGAGTCAAAAAATTACCAGATGTTGAGGGGTGAAATCCTGACAAAAGAATAAGAGTAAGAATTCCAAAAAAATCCTGAACAAGAGAAACTCCAACGGAAATTTTTGCATACAAACTTCTGCTATCCCCTTTTTCTGAAAGAAGCTTCATCAAAATAACAGTACTGGATAATGTCACACAAGCAGCTATATAAAAACTGGCAATCTGAGAAAACCCCAAGGAAAGAGTCAACATGCCTGTTAGCATGAATGTAAAAAATACTTGAGTAATTCCTGCAATGACAGCAACCCTTCCAATTGACGCAAGCTCAGAAAATTTTAATTCTAATCCGAATAAAAAGAGAAGAAGCGTTATTCCAACATCAGCCAGAGTACGAATCACGTCAAGGTTATGCAAATGCAAAAGCGCCAAAGGACCAACAAGAATTCCTGTCACAATATAGGCAAAAAGCGGTGGTTGTTTGAGAAGGCGAAAAAGGATAGCAAGAAGACTGGCAAGACAGATAATAATTGTTATCTCAAAAAAGATACTTCCCACTTCTCTATTGTAAGTTTATTTCTGTCAAATTGTCCACAATCAATTAGTTTTATACCTCAACAGAACATTCCCACGCGGTAAAACCTAAATCTTTCATTTTCTCTTCTGCTTGTTTTAAACCAAATTCTTTAATAAATGCTTTTTTTGTTTCTCGTATTTCATACGGAAGAATTATCCAGCTATCAAGTTTTTTTACAAAGAAATCAGGAATGTAAACAGTATGTGATTTATAATACGGCGCTGCTGTGTACACTTTTTTTATTGGTAATTCCTTTAAATAAGACAGAGCTCTGAGAAATGTTTTTCCACTATCTGCTAGTTCATCAACCAAGAGGATAGTTTCTTGGTTAAATTCTTTAGAACTTACTTGTGTGACAACTGGTTCTTTATTCTGTTGTAGATCAGCATATGATTCTATTGCGATGTGAGATATTGGCAATTGCAAGACGTCTGAAAGAATGCGTGAAACCACCATTCCACCTCGAGAAATGGAAATAATTTCATCAACTGGAGTTCCGTTAATTTTTTTGGCAAGAGAAAAGGTATCTTTTTCTAATTGTTCCCAGGAAATTTTTGTAAAATCCATATATTAAAACTGCCCAACAAAACTAATTTCTGTTTCCATCGTAAGCCCCAACTGCATATGTACTTTTTCTTTTACCAAATCGATGAGCCGCATAACATCATCTGCTGTTGCATTATCAGCATTAACGATAAAATTAGCGTGCTTTTCTGAAATTTTTGCGCCACCAATTTGATATCCCTTTAATCCAACCTGCTCAATGAGCCTTCCTGCCCCATGTCCTTCAATTTTTTTAAACACAGATCCAGCTGATGTCCACACGGCATTTTCTGGATGTTTTTCTTTTCTCCATGAAATATTCTCTTCAATAACTTTTTCTATTTCTTCTTTCTTTTTTTCTTTAAGAGAAAACGTTGCTGAGAGAACAATTGCATGATTGCTATGCAAAATACTCTCATCATAGCCAAATTGGAAATAATCTTTTTCTACTTTTTTTTGTTCTCCTTCTTCTGTGAGAATAACTGCTGATTCTAAAATGTCTGCAATAAATACTGTTTTTGTCCTGTCTGGAGAAAGAAAATGAAGATTCTGCCACAGCGCTCCCCCAACTGTTGATGGAATTCCTGCAAAATGTTCAAATCCTGATAACCCTTTCTCTTTTGCTATTTCAATAAGATGAGAAATAGTCACCCCTGACTCTGCAGTAATTTTTGTTTCGATTGTTTCAATTTTATCTGATTCATTTTTTATCACTAGTCCACGAAATCCCTTATCCCCAACTAAAATATTTGCACCAGAACCCAAAATAAAATAGGAAATCTTTTTTTCTTTTGCGTACAAGACTGCGTCTGTGAGTTCGTCTGCTGAATGAACAATAACAAATTCATCAGCTGGACCGCCTATATGAAATGTGGTGTAAGACTCCAGACTAATATTTTTTTGTGTCATCATACATGCATTATCTCACAAAGAGGGGTGCAAAGAAAATTACTGTGCAGGAGCATTAACAAGGGTAGCTTTCAGAGTCTGCGTTGCATTGTCTCTCCAAATAGTAACAGCAACACTGTCTCCTACTTTTTTACTAGAAATAATAGTTGCAAGAGAATTTTGTTGATCGTTTATCTTTTTTCCATCAATTTGTGTAATAACGTCTCCTGCTTTTATTCCTGCTTTTTCAGCTGGACTCCCTGCCACAACCTGTTCAACATATGCTCCCTGAGGCAAATCATTCATCACAGCAACTGCCTGAGAAATTGATTTATACCCAATCCCAAGATACGGTCTTAAAAATTGCTGCCCATTTTTATTAAAATTATTGAGAGAATCTTTTACAATATTTATTGGCATCGCAAATCCAATATTTTGTCCATTTTGTGCAACAGCTGTATTCATTCCAATAACTTGATTTGAAGAATTTACCAAAGGTCCACCGCTATTGCCTGGATTAATTGCCGCACTGGTCTGAATAACATTATTTAATTGTTCTGTAAACCCTTCTAGTTGATCTCCTGCAGTAATTCCCCGTCCAAGTCCTGAAACAACTCCCGTTGTCACAGTATTTCTGAATTCTCCCAAAGCAGTTCCAATTGCAACAGCAAATTGTCCAACTTGTAAATTACTTGAATCACCCAGAGTTACAGGTTTGAGTGTATTCTCCTTATTTTGTGATGGATCTATTTTTATAATGGCAATATCATTGACTGGATCTCGATAAATCTTTTTGACATCATATTTTTTATTATTTGCAGTTACTATTTGATATGTTGCTGTCGTATCTGAAACAACATGCTTGTTGGTAACAATCATGCCCTCTGGTGAAACAATAAATCCAGATCCGATGTCTTGAGGTTGAGTTTGGTCGGGAACCTGTGTTTGATCAGGAGTTTGAAACATAAAGAATTGCCCCATTCCCATTTGTTGGTTGGTATTTACCGGCAGCTGGGCAACAACGGTGACAACTGATGGACCAGTTTTTTTCACTATATCTATTGTTATTGATTCCTCTGAAACAACGCGTACCGGCTGGGATATTTGGGAAAACGGAAGCGAATTATTTTGAAGAAAATCTGATAGTGGTGAGAGTTTTGAAACAGCACTCAGAACTCCTAAAAAAAGAACAATCGCGGCAAGTGCTATAAGTAGTTTTCTCATATGAACTGGAGCAAGGAATATAATAATACTCCTTTTTTATTTTTTCAAGAGTTACTTCAGAAGCTCTTGAATTGCTGCCTCGAGCTGACTGTCATGAGAAGGATCCTTCTCATCCAGTGCAACTGAAACATCAGGAGTCAAACCTTTTCCATGGACCCATGTCCCCTTTGGTGTTAACCATTTTGCAATAGTAACATGAAGCCCAGATGAATTTCCCAAGTCAAGAGCCTGTTGAACAGTTCCTTTTCCAAATGACGTATCGCCAATAAGTTTTGCTCTCCCATTATCCCTCATTGAGCCTGAGACAATTTCACTTGCAGAAGCTGATCCTTTATTAATTAATATAACAAGAGGAATAGTCATAAGATTTCCGTCTCTGTTAACAGAAAGTGTTGTTTTATCAGTCCCTGTATCTTGAATCACAACCGATGTCCCTTGAGGAAGGAATTCCCCTGCAATAAAGACAGCATCTGTTAAATATCCACCAGGATTATTTCGCAAATCCAAAATCATGCCTTTTGGATTTTGAGATTTTATTTTTGGAAGAAGAGATGCAACTAGATTAGACCAATCCTGATCAGTATTATCTCCAAATTGAGACAATCTGACATAAACAACACTGTTATCTTTTTGAGAAGAATTTTTTAACGTGTCTGAAATGCCATCAATTGACGCAATTGGCTTAATCCACCCGTCTACACTCTTTACGGTAATGACATCTCTTGTAATTGTTATATCAGTAGACGCAGAAGCATCTTTGTGAGCAATTGTCAGAACAACTGTTGTCCCTTTTGGTCCTCTAATTTTATCTACAGCCTGAGGAAGCGTCCAGGAAGACGTACTTTGTCCGTCTACTTTAAGAATTGCGTCTCCTGCCTTTATTCCTGCTTTTTCAGCCGGACTGCCAGTAAGTGGCGCAATAACGATTATTTGTTGATTTTTTAATCCAAGCTCCGCACCAATTCCGGTAAATTGCCCTGCTAATTGCTGCTGGAAATTTGTCTGTTGCGTTGGAGGTAAAAACATTGTGTATGGGTCATTCAAACTTGCAACCATACCACTAATTGCTCCGTACAACATTTTTTGTGGGTTCACTGCTGATTTATCATAGTAACCAGTAACTATCTTGTCCCAGACACTCCAGAAAAGAGAAAAATCTACTGTTGAGACACCTGCTGGAGGTTCTTTATTAACTATAGAAATTTGTGGAACGTAATGACGAAGTTCGAAGTTAACTTTGTTGACCCCAAAGAAATAACCGCCTAAAAAGGTAATAGCGATAACCAGCACTAGCTGTAGCTTACTTAATTTCATAGCGGAGGAAGTCCCAATTAGACTCGTGCTACAAAGGGCATGAGCGCTAAATGTCGGGCATGTTTGATAGCGGTGGTTACTCTTCTTTGATGAAGTGCACAAAGTCCTGTTCGGGTTCGTGCAACAATTTTCCCGCGCTCAGTAACAAATTTTTCAAGAGATTTTGTGTCTGAAAACCATGGCTCTTTCTTTTCTGTGCAGAAAAAACAAGCCTTTGGGCTAACTATTTTTCTCTTTGGTCTTTTTTGTGTCTGTTTTTTTGCCATATATCCTTTCTTTAGAATGGAATATCATCTGCAATTTCCTCAGATGACATCTCTTCTGCTACTGGTTCTTCTATTTTTGCAACTTCAGGTTTTTTTGCAGGAGCTGGTGCACTGTGCATTTCTTCTCCTGAACCTTCTGTTCTTTTACTGTCCAAAACCAGCATATCTTCCAAAATAATTTCTGATACCTGTTTTTTTGATCCATCCTGAGCAGTATATTCTCTATTTGCCAATCTTCCCTCTACGTAGGCTTTTCTGCCTTTACTTAAAAGTTGACTGCAAAGTTCTGCCAGTTTGTTCCAGGCAACGATTCTATGAAAATCAGTTTCTTCCTTTTTTTCACCAGTATCAGTTGTCCAGCTTCTATTGGTTGCCAAACTGAAAGAACAAACAGCTGTTCCAGTTGGGGTATACCGCAATTCTGGATCTCGTGTTAAATTTCCAATCAACTGAACTTTATTAAGTGATCGTGCCATCTTAGTCTTTTCTTACCAACAAATGTCGTAAAATATCTTCTTGGTTAAGAATTCTTTTTTCAAATTCTGCTGGGATAAGCTCTCCTTCAAGCATAAGATCAAAGTAATGACCTGTCAATTCTTTTTTAATTGCGTATCTGAGTGCTTTACTTCCCCAGTCTTCCTGCTTAACAACTTTCATATCGCCAAGCCAAGACGTAACTGTCTCAAGAAGTTTTTTTCTTTTGTCTTCAGAAACTGAAGGCCTAACCACTAATACTAATTCGTATGTTCTCATGTCTAGCTATTTTACCATAGAAAATAGAATTGTTACAAGAGGAAGCTTTATTTCTGTCTAGCAACTTCTAAAAGCATCTCAGCAACCGTTGGAATCATGTCCTGAGGGAATTCCTCAATTCCATGAGCATGAGCCGCTTGAAGCAAATAGGTGTTTCTCAAGTACTCAAGAGTTCTGAGAAATAGCTTTGCGTGAGGTGATGTATCACCATCAATCTCTGTTTTTGCTTCATTTGTCAAAAGTGTAGAAATTTGATCGTTAAATACTAATGAAGCTAAATAACTCCCATCTTGTCGTCTCTCTCTCACATAATTAAGAGTGCTTGCCTTTGTTCCCATAACTCGCTTTAGATTCTTTGCAAATGCGCCAAAGATATCTTCTCCGCTATGAATTGCAAGACGAAAAATTTCAAACCCTCTATTATCAGTAATAAAATTAATCCTTCCACCTTCTGACAGAAGCGTTACCATTCTCTGACGAATTTCTGCAGCAGATTCTCCGAGCTGTTCTCGTAATGCTCTTTCTTTTTCTTCCTGCTGTGTAATTTCCCTTCTTGTAGCCAACCATTGCCTGTGCTCTTCTCTGGTGGTAAAGCGGGGAAGTTTTCCTGCTCCTCTCATTTTATTAATTCTGGCAGCAATCAATTTTGAAGTCATATCCACTTCCCACCCCTCTTTGAGCGCCTGAGCAATTTCGTCGGAGGATAAGCCTTGTCTAGTAAGGTTTAAGATAATGTCGTCTCGTCGTTTAATTTCTGCTTTTGGACGTCTCTCTACTAATTCTTTTCTATCTCGCAAAACATTTAAGATATAGTTGAGCCGAGAGGCAGACACACCAGGTATTTCAATTTGCGGTTGGGGTAAACCTTCAACATTCCATGCCTGTTTTGCCCTACTAAGCTCGTCATCAGTAATTGGCTGAGAAGTTTTATCAACAATTCTCCCCTGTTGTTTGAGGAGATGTAAAGCATATCTTACTCGTGAATAAGAAATTCCCAACCTATCAACAATTCCTCTTCGTCCAAGCCCCTGATTATTCCAGGCATCTAGAATTTGTGATAATTCCTGTTCTGTCAAAGGCTCTCTAGGAGTACTCAACCCTGCTTCTCGTCTTATCCGCTCTATATTGCTTTTCCCGCTTCCAACAACTGCCATCACGTCCTGGATAGATGCGTTTTGAGCAAGAAGCTCCGTTACCCTCTCTCGTCTGGTTGAGTCGTGAGCCTGTTGTAAAGCAGGAATAGCCACTCCCTCTGGTAAAAGCCCTGCTTTTTGATCTTTTTGCAACCTCTGATACGCTTTATAAAAACTTCCCCAGGCAATTTCTCGTCCTAAAAGCTGTTGCATTTCTGCTTGAATATCAGAAAGAACAATTCCCTCTGCCATTTGTTCGGGCGTCATGGCTTGAAAACGCGCTAATAAACGCTCTTTCATCGTAATATGGGGTGTCCCGTCTTTTTCAAATTTTGGCGCTGGCATATGTCGAAATTCTACTATAAGACTGAGTAAATAGATC
>DASTLH010000060.1:0-11866 GCA_035715145.1 Patescibacteria group bacterium | reverse complement strand
AAGTATTACCAGTATGCAAAGCTTGTAGAGCAACTCTCTAGTGATACCGATTATAAAATAGATGAAAAAATGAGAACTGCTCATCTGACAGAACATGGAATTTCAAAATTGGAAAAATTGTTTGGTATTTCAGATATTTATGAGAAAGATTTCGATACGGTGTATCACTTGGAAGCGGCATTAAAAGCTCGAACACTTTTCCACAAAGAAAAAGATTATATTGTCAAAGATAATGAAGTTATTTTGGTAGATGAATTTACCGGAAGACTTATGGTTGGCCGACGCTTGTCAGAGGGACTTCATCAGGCACTTGAGGCAAAGGAAAACGTCACAATTCAACGGGAATCCAAAACTTTGGCAACAGTTTCTCTTCAAAATTATTTCCGTATGTATAAACATTTGGCTGGAATGACTGGAACGGCTGTCACAGAAGCAGAAGAATTTCATAAAATTTATAACCTTGATGTTGTTGAAATTCCTACATACAGGCAGATTCAAAGAAAAGATCTTTCAGATGCTGTCTATAAAACTGCACGGGGAAAACTCTCTGCTGTTGTTGAGTCAATTGCGCAGGCACATAAAAGAGGGCAACCTGTTTTGGTTGGGACAACCGCCATTGATAAAAACGAGATTCTTTCTCAGCTTCTGAAAAGAAAAGGCATAAAACATGAAGTGCTCAATGCAAAAAATCATGAGCGGGAAGCAGAAATTATTGCCCAAGCTGGAGAAAAAGGTGCAGTGACGGTTGCTACCAATATGGCAGGACGAGGTGTGGATATTATTTTGGGAGGAGATACTCCTAAAAATGAAGATGGAACTCCTCGCCTTGGGACAAAAGAATGGGAAGCATGGGAGAAAAAGCATCAAGAGGTATTGGATTTGGGCGGGTTGTATATTATCGGAACAGAGCGACATGAGTCACGAAGAATTGATAATCAGCTAAGAGGCCGAGCTGGTCGTCAGGGAGATCCTGGAACATCTCAATTTTACGTGGCACTTGATGATGAAATTATGCGTTTGTTTGGTGGCGATACCATTGCCGGACTTATGACTCGTTTTAATATGCCTGAGGACGTGCCACTTTCTCATCCTTTAGTAACTCGAGCGATAGAGCAGGCACAAATAAAAGTAGAAGGATTTCATTTTGATTCACGAAAGCATTTAGTTGAATATGATGATGTTTTAAATAAACAGCGAGAAATTATTTATGAAAGACGAAAAAAGATTCTGGAAGCGCAAGATAAAAAATCTCTTCAAAAAGATATTGAGGAGAAAGTGTATGCTTCCCTTACTGAAATTGTTACGCTTGCAATGGGACAGCCTTCTCACGATATCTCTGAAAATGAACAAATTGTCAAAAATTTAATAACCATTATTCCGTTTGATGAAGTTTCTCAGGCTCAACTTGTCCAACAATTAGAGCAACTTCATAAAGTTGATGAGAAAATTGAATTTCTTACAAAACTTGCGTCAGACGTTTATCAAAAACGAGAAAAAGATTTGGGAGAAGAGTTGGTGCGACAAATTGAACAATTGGTTTCTCTCTCTGTTATTGACTCTTTGTGGGTAGATCATTTGGACGCAATAGATAATCTAAGACAAGGAATTGGGCTTCGAGGCTACGGACAGCGCGACCCATTAGTTGAGTACAAAAATGAAGCATTTAAAATGTTCGAACAATTAATTAGCACAATAGATGATGAAATAGTTCATAGAATCTATAAAATCCAAGTTGAGCATACTCTTCACCAGCATGTTCACCAGACAACGAATGCACCAGAAGAAGAAGTTTCTCAACCGGAGAAAAAAGAAATCACACAAAATACTTCTAAAAAGCTTGGACGAAACGACCCCTGTTGGTGTGGAAGCGGAAAAAAGTACAAGAAGTGTCACTATCCTCAATTACCCCAATAATTGTTCTTACTTTTTTTTATACGAATTCCTTTTGAAATCATATATTGGTGAGTTATTCTCATTACGATATGGCAGGTTCTGAATTTGGGCAAAGATTTTTAGGAGCAACAGAACAAGCAGGTGGAGTTCTCTTAGATGGTTTAAGCGTGGTGGTAAATCCTACTCCTTTAGAAGCTCCCGCAAATGAAGTTATAAAGGTTTTAGATTCTGTAGGGTCTGGCAATCTAACTACAATGATTGAAACTACTGCAAAGGCTCCTATTGAGCTTATTAATCTGCTTGCTCATGCAGGAGCGACAGGTCTTGCCGCGGCAATATTATTGGCAGGGGGTGTATATCTTATCGGTAATGGACGAGTGAGAGGACATGATGCAAGGCGCGCTGCCGGAAGAAGCTAATCTGCTTTTTATACTTTAATTAGGCAATCTTCTGAAATTTTGCAATAAAAAATCCCTCCATAGTATCTGTTGGAAAAATTCTTATGGTTTTTTTCAGAGACTCATCAAATATTTTATTCTTCCAGGAGGTAATGCCTTGTTCTGATGGGAGTGTTGGAGAGGTAATATCTATCAGTTGAATTTTCCCAGCATCTTTTTTAAGTATCCAATCAACCACTGCCTCATTTTCTTCTGGAGAAAGCGTACAGGTTGAATAGACAATTATTCCTCCTTTTCTTGTTGCGCTAACAGCACTTCTCATAAGGAATTTCTGTTGTTCTTCTAAAAACTCTACTTTTCTCGGCGACCAATCAGTATAGGATTTAGGACTATCACAAACAAATCGTCCTTCCATACTGCAGGGTGCATCTACAAGTATCTTGTCAAAATACTGTGGGAATTTTTTCCATAAAAATTGTCCAGGAATCTGAAGAACTTGTGTATTGGTTACTCCTTGTAATTTTAAATTGGCTACCAGCTTAAAAAGCCGTATTCTGCTTTTATCATTTGCAATAATTGTGCCAGAGTTTTCCATCATGGCAGCAATCTGGGTAGTTTTACTTCCTGGTGCAGCGGTGAGATCAAGTACCAAATCATCTTTTTGAGGGTCCAATACCAATGGTGGAATCATACTGGATAAGCTTTGTACGTATAAATATCCTTCAAGATACCACTTTGTTGCCGTCAGTAATTTTTGAGGTTGATCCAGAAGAATAAATGCATTTGGATACCACTCAACTCGTTGAATATGAAATCCTTCATCTTTTAGATTCTTTTCCAGCTCGTCAGCTGTAATTTTTAACGTATTAGCACGAAACGTTGGGGGCTTGTGATTACAGAAGCTTTCAAGAATTTGTTGTGATTTTTTTTCTCCTGTGAGAAGAGTCAGTTTTTGTACAAATTTTTCAGGGAGAGTATCCCATGGATTTTTCATGTCTTCATTATACGTGAGTGAAGTCGTTTTGTCAGTGTGATAGTATAAATGTATGCAGTGGTTTGGAAAGAAAACAAAAACACATTACGAAAAACTCAGCGAAAAATGGGTAAAGCGCCACGTTGCGATTCAGGAAAACCTTTGGAAAAAACACGGAAAAGTTCTTCAGGAAATTAGGGACAAAACCAAACAATATGCGATAAGCTCTCTTGCAGGAATGCTTTTGCTTTTGTCTCCTGCCACGCAAATTAAAGGAGCAGATATCAAAACTGTCAAAGAAGCGCCAGTTGTTCCTGATTTACCAAAGCAGTCTCAATTTCTTATTGATTTGGCAACGGTGGTTCCTCAGCAGGTGAGAGAATTGTCTCCTCAAGAGGAGGGACAAATTGCGCAGGTACTCAGTCAATATACTGGCATGAAAGTCTCAGCAGAGCTTGGTGGGATACGTCTGAATAGAACGTACGGGTTTATTGGGAAGGAACAGCACCTTGCTCGTTATCCAGGAGACACCATGGCTACTCATTTTGATAACCCAGACGATGCAGCAACCTTTGCAGAAGCAGGAATGGCGCCTGGTCTTGGCGGGTGGGGATATTTTACAACCAATGGACAATTTACTCAGGAAGATGCGTTGCGGGAAAAGTATTATATTGCCGTTCAAACCTTTCTTGCTCCAGGATATGCAGATAATGTGAGGAAATATAGTGAGTTTTTTAGATGGAGAAAGATGCTTGTGGTAAATCCTCAGAATGGAAAAGCATTGGTTGCAGATATTGGAGATGCAGGGCCAGCTGTTTGGACGGGGAAACAACTTGGTGGGTCTCCAGAGGTGATGAATTACTTGCAGCGAGTAGATGGCGCGCAACGAGGACCAGTGCTATACTTTTTTATTGATGACCCGCAAAATAATATACCGTTGGGACCGGTGCAATTATAATTATGAAAAAACATTTTTACAGTAGCATTATTACTACAGATAGTTTGCATATTGCTCTTGAAAGTTTGGAGGTATCTCAGGAGGAAAAAGAGCATTTGGAAATGCTGGTTGATTCCAGTCTGTATCACACAATTTTGAATGCGATTCTCAGTGAGCTCTCAGAAAGTGATAAGAGATTATTCCTTGAGCAGCTTCTCTCTGAAAATGATGATGAAATCCTGTCATTTCTTTCTAAGAAAATAGATCACATTGAGGATAAAATTAAAACCGCAGCTGACAGTCTTATAGAAGAGCTTCATAAAGATATAGAAGAAACAAAAAAGAAATAATTTCCCCCTTGCAACAAAACGAGTAGTTGTTTTATAGTAATAGTCTATGGATGAAGACATGACACAAGAAGTTCAGGACGCAGATATTGTAGAAGAATCTCCAATTGTTTCTACCCAAGCAGCTGACGCTACTGTTTTAACAAGTCTTGATGAATTAATTAAAGCTACGGTTGCGTCCGTTGATAGAATTCGAATAGAAATGAAAAAACATAAAGAGATGCTTGAAGATGGCTATGCAAATGATCCAGTCTATAGAGAACATGAAGCATTAGCCAAAGAAGCAGCTAAGAAGAAAAATGAAACAAAACAGCAAATTCTCAAACAGCCTGCAATGCAAACACTTGCAAGTAAAGTAAAAACAATGTCAGCAGAAATTAAAGAAAAACAATTTTCTCTCTCTGACTATCTTCTTGAATATCAAAGATTGTCCGGAGCAAATCAAATTGAGGTAGGAAATGGAGAAATATTAGAAATAGTTAATGTTGCAAAAGTAGTCAGAAAACCCTCAGGGAAATAACCTCTTTATATTGTGTTTTTTCCATAACTCTTTTACCATAATAAGTGATGCGTCCTATTACAAATATTTACTCGAGTATCCTTAACTGGCATCGGTCTGATAAGGCTTTATATTCTCTTTCAATGATGCTTTTTTTTCTGGGCTTTGTTTGACGGACTCCTTGGATATCTTGTCCCACTTGTCATCACAGAAACCGGGTTGAGTAAGACTGTCATGGGAATTATTTTTGGTAGTTCTTCAATTTTTGGTGCATTATTTGATTTTTTGCTGAGTAAGTATTTACGAAACAGTCATTTTAAAAGGTTGTTTCTTATAATGTTTGCTACTTGTCTTTTTTATCCATTAGTTTTGTGGCAGGCAAAAACAATTACCGTATTTCTTATTGCTATGGCAATGTGGGGACTCTATTATGATTTGTCCAATTTTGGTGACTTTGATTTTGTTGGAAGACAAAAAAATCATTATGAACATGCAAAGCAGTTTGGAGTTATTTCTGTATTTAAATCGCTTGGATATCTTCTTTCTCCGATTATTGCAGGGCTGCTTATTGGACAGGTTGTTTCATGGGAGCCCTTCGCCTTTGCCTGGATTATTTTAGGATTCTCAATAAGCTTTTTTATAGTTCTTAAGAAAACAGCAAAAGATATTCTTCCTTCCCCAACAATACGACTGGTGAGGAAAATATCAATTAAAAAAGAATTGAATTTGTGGAGAAATATAGGGCTTCTTATTCTGCCCGCACTGATTCTTACGATGCTTCTTAATGTAATGGATGCTTTTTTCTGGACAATTGGGCCACTCTTTGCAGAAAATTTTACTGCAATTCACCCGTTTAATGGTTTATTCCTTGCAGCATACACACTTCCTGCACTTTTAGTAGGATGGATGGTTGGAAAAGTAACAAAAGTATTTGGAAAGAAACGCTCAGCATTTTTTTGTTTTCTTATCGGTAGTATTCTTTTACTTCTCTTTTACAAAATACAGAATCCGTTTATTTTGATGTTTACTATTTTTATTGCATCATTTTTCTTTGGATTATCATGGCCTGCAATTAATGGAGCTTATGCAGATTATATTAGTGAAAGTAACCGTTATGAAAAAGAGATAGAAGGGCTTGAAGATTTCGCTACTAACGTGGGATATGTTGTTGGCCCGATGGCTGCAGGATATCTTGCTGATAAAGCTGGGAATATTCCTGCTTTTTCTCTCTTAGGGGTGGTAGGGATAGTGTTTAGTTTGATACTTCTTCGATTTACTCCCAAAAGTATAAACATTCCCCAAAATCCATAGTGTTATTCTAAACTTTTTCCAAAAACTAAAGCAGGAACGGTTGCCAGAAGTGCAAAAAACGCCATAGCAAGAAATGCTGCGGAAATTCCTTGAATATCTGAAATATGGCCAAGAAGAATTGGCGCAAGAGAAAGTGCGATAGCTGAAACTACTGAGTTAAATCCAAATGCTTTTTCAAATGCGCCGTGTGATTCTATGGCATCAGACACCATGGTTAGGCCCACAGGTCCTGTTCCTTTGGTGAGTGCTCCCAGACATCCGACAATAATGAGTACTCCTGCAAATGAGTAGGTAAAAATAAGAAGCAAAATTGCAATTGCCATACAGATTTCTCCAAAAATAAATATCTTATATCCACTCATAGAATCAGTAAGCGTCCCCAGAAGTGATTTCCCAATAAGGCTTCCTAAAAAGTAAACAGCAATAGCTATACCAAGTGTCACGCCGGAAAACCCGTGCTTCAGAAGAAGAAAAGGAAGGAAAATAATAAGTGGGGAGCTCGCAAATGTGTCAATAATAACTGCAATATGAGCTGTAATAAACGCTTTCTGTTTGAGAAGATGCCTGAATTGTGGTTGTTTCCCTTTTTTCTCAATTGTTTTCTCATCTGTTGGTCTAAAGATAATTGCTAAGACACCTAAAAGGAAAATGATAACAGAGTACAAGAGGGTCGTAAATCTCCAACCATAGGTAGTGACTAAATACGGGACAAATGCTGGAATAGCTGCCGTTCCAATATCTCCTATTGCTGTAAAATTGCCTATAATTCTTCCTCTTTTTGAAGGGTCAGCCCAACGAGAGATAAGAGCAAATGCAATTGGGTGGAAAATCGCAAAACCAATTCCTGCTATTAAAAATGAAATAAGAAGAGGAATAAAATGAGGAGAAAAGCTAGTAATTGCATAGCCCAACAGGTAGAAAAATAAAGCAATTGTCAAAGTTTTTAATCCGCCAATCTTTGTTGCAAGAAGCGCTGCTGGGAAGGCAATAAAAATTTGAACAATATTACTTGATGCACCAAGCAGTCCAACAAGAGTAAAGTTGAGATGAAGCTCGTGGGCAAGAAACGGTAAAAGTGTGATGAGTCCGATTTTAAAGCCATCATTGGCTAAATGGAGCATATTAAGATAGAGCCATTTGTTCATATACTCAGTGTAGCATATCTGAATTCTTTAATCCTGGCACTCTCTTGACAATACTGCTAATCGTATTATAATAGATGTATGGATCAGAATTTTGAAGAATTACTTAAGCCTGTTTCGCCAGAAGAGGCACTTAAAAAATTTACCATTAATCTTACCGATCAGGCAAAAAATGGGAAGTTAGATCCTGTTGTCGGTCGCGAAACAGAAATCAGGCGCGTCATGGAAATTCTTTCCCGACGGACAAAAAATAATCCGATTCTTATTGGAGATCCTGGTGTTGGAAAATCAGCAATTGTTGAGGGGCTTGCACAAAAGATAGCAAGCGGACAGGTGCCAACAACGCTTAAAGACAAAACAGTTTTGGTGTTAGATTTTGCGGCGCTTTTAGCAGGCGCAAAATTTAGAGGAGAATTTGAAGAACGTCTCAAAGGAGTTATTAAAGGAATTGAAGAGAGTGAAGGGCGCTACATAATGTTTATTGATGAAATCCATACCCTTGTTGGCGGTGGAGCTGGAGAAGGATCAGTAGACGCAGCAAATATGCTCAAGCCTGCATTGGCTCGCGGGACTCTGAGGACAATTGGTGCAACAACAATTGCTGAATACAGAAAATATATTGAAAAAGATCCGGCCCTTGCTAGACGATTTCAGCCGGTTTTGGTAGAAGAACCAACCATTGAGGATACCATTTCAATTCTCAGAGGTATTAAAGAAAGATATGAACTTCATCATGGGATAAGAATTACTGATAATGCACTCATTGCTGCTTCTAAACTTTCTGCACAATATATCCCTCAACGGTTTTTGCCCGATAAGGCAATTGACTTAATAGATGAAGCTGCTGCTGCTATAAAAATAGAAACAGAATCTATGCCCGCAGAACTAGATGCTCTTAAGAGAAAAATTACCCAGTCAGAAATTGCTATGACAGCACTTAAAAAAGAAAAAACAGATATTTCAAAAGCAAAATTTTCTCGTGAGGAGCAACAGGTAAAAGAATTAAAAGATCAGGCAGGAAAAATAGAAAAACGATGGAAAGAGCAAAAAGACATTATTCAAAAAATTCAAGAAAAACGAGCATTGCTTGATGGGTTAAGAATAGAGCTTGAAGCAGCAGAACGAGATATTCTTTTGGAAAAAGCTGCAGAAATAAAATACGGAAAAATTCCCTCTCTTGAAGAAGAAGTGAATGAATTATCAGAAGAATTGGCAAAAATTCCTCAAGAGGAACGAGTTTTGAGAGAAGAAGTTGATGAAGAAGACATCGCAAAAGTAGTTGCCCGTTGGACAGGAATTCCTGTCATGAGAATGCTCTCATCCGAGGCAGACAGGCTGGCTCATTTGGAAGAAGAGTTGGGAGAAAGAGTTATCGGTCAGACAGATGCTCTCAAAGTTCTTTCGCGTGCTGTGAGAAGAAACAGGTCTGGACTCGGAGAAAAAAATAGGCCGATTGGTTCGTTTTTATTTCTTGGACCAACCGGTGTTGGCAAAACAGAAACTGCAAAAGCACTGGCTACAATTCTTTTTAATGATGAACATGCAATTACGAGAATTGATATGAGTGAGTATCAGGAATCGCATTCTGTTGCTCGTCTTGTTGGTGCTCCTCCTGGTTATGTGGGATATGAAGAAGGTGGACAACTCACAGAAGCAGTCAGAAGACGACCATATTCTGTTGTTTTACTTGATGAGGTTGAGAAAGCCCATCCACAGGTTTTCAATTTATTTTTGCAAATTTTTGATGAGGGAAGATTGACTGACAGTAAAGGAACAACTGTAGATTTTAGAAATACGCTTATTATTATGACAAGTAATTTGGGAAGTGACATTATTCAAGAATTTGCTGGGAAAAAAGAAGAAATTCAGAAAAAGATTTGGGAACTTCTTCATAAGTCTTTTAGACCAGAACTGCTCAACAGATTAGATGATGTGATTATTTATAATCCTCTTACTGCTAAAGAAATTGTTGAAATTGCACGACTTCAATTAGAAAAAGTTGGAGAAAGAATGAGAGAGAATAATCTAGAATTAGAAATGAGTGATGATGTTGTTTTATTCTTTGCAGAAGAGGGATTTGATGCTGTCTTTGGTGCTCGACCACTCAAGCGATTGATTGAAGAAAAATTGGTTGATGAAATAGCTCTCAAAATCGTTGAAGATAAAATTAAACCAGGAGATGTGATAAAACCCATTGTCAAAGACGGGAAGATAGTTATTTAATTGACAACATTAATTGGATTTCCTTCAACGCAGGATTTAATATTTGCTAAAAGTTCATGCCCCAATCTTTCCCATGTCTGAATACTGTTAAATGCTATGTGAGGTGTTGCTAAAACTCGAGGCATATTGGCAAGATGAATTATTTCCTGATTCGGTGCACCGGTAAGTGGTTCGTCTTCAAATACGTCAAGTGCAACTCCTGCAAAATGTCCTTCGTTCAAAAGAGAGATAAGTGCCTTTTGATCTATAATTGCCCCTCGTGCAGTATTAACAAGAAAACTGTCCTTTTTCATAAGTCTGAGTCGTCTCTCATCTAATAAATGTTTTGTTTTTTCAGTAAGAGGAAGATGAAGAGACACAATATCTGATTCTTTGAGCAACGTGTCTATTTGCTCATCGGTTGCATGTGAGTCTGCAAAATGTACTTTCATTCCTAATTTTTGTGCAAGTTCTGCAACTTTTTGACCAATATTCCCATGGCCAATAAGACCTAATTTTTTACCTTCAATTTCTGTTCCTTTATAGTCCATAGGTTTCCACGTTCCTTGTTTGAGGTCAGTATTTGCAGTGAGTATTTGGCGGGTAATTGTAATAATTGCGCCGATAGTATAGTTGGCTACTGCAGACGTATTATGGGTAGGAGAATTTAAAACTTTTATTCCTTTTGCACGAGCAGCATCTACATGAATCCAGTCATACCCAACTGCCGGAACAATTATATATTTTAAATGTGAAGGCGCATGATCTATAATTTCTTCCGTTATATCAATCCAATTTGCAGTCATTATTTCTGCATCTTGAATTCGAGTAATTATTTCATGTTTGTCTTTTGGAATATCATCATATACTGTTAATTCTCCTAATTTTCTAATTTCCTCAAGAATTTCGGGCTGTAAATCAATTTGATCTGCTAAAACAATTTTCATGATTAAGTAAGAGTATAGAACAGATTTGAATGAGACTCAAGATGGTGAGTTCTTAGATTCTTCGTTGTTAAGAAGTAAAACTCCTCCGATAACAACGATTGCTCCAATAAGTTCTTTTAAAATAGGGACTTCTTTATAAAAAATAAATCCTAATATGAGTCCAAAAACTGCTTCAAGAGTGAGGATATTACTTGCAAGACTTGTTTGGACTTTTTGAAATCCATAATTTGTTAAGAAAAGAGATATAACATTAAGAAATGCACTTATGAGGATGATGGTGAAATAATGGGGTTTAAAAACATTATTTGGAAATCCCTGCTTCATAAAAAGTGATGTAATTATCATGATTACGGCCGAAATAGAAAAAATAAGAATTGTAATTTCTTTATTATTGAGATAGTTTGTATGCCATTTTCTGACAACATAACTGGCGGAGAAGAAAAATGTTGCAATGAAGATAAGCGTTTCTCCTTTTCCCCATAAGAAAAGTTCTTGTATATTGGGTGCAGCAATTAAAATGATTCCAACAAATGAAATAAAAATATAAAGCCCTTTTTTAAAAGAAAATTTTTCTCCGATTAAAAATCCCAGAATTGCTGTCATAGGAATAGATCCAATAACTGCTACATTTCCAATTTTAGTTGTAATTGCTGCTAAAGAAAATAACATACTTCCAATTACGTAAAAAGAGATAGATCTAAAAATGAGAACTCCCCAATCTTGAATTGGTATTTTTTTAATTTTTTTAAAACTGAGATCTTTATTAAACAGGACGATACTTATTAATACTGCTGCAAAAATTCGTAGATAAATTTGTTGAGATATTGCAAAACCTGTATTGAGATATCTGGTAAGAGGTCCGTAGAGGGCAAAAAGGAAACTTAAAATAAGAAGTGCAAGAATTCCTTTTGGATTATTTTTTTGTGGGGAAGTCATTATTAGTAATTGTAGAGATAATTGCTAGTTGTGTAAACTATTTTCTAAATCAACTTTCCCATTTTTTACAAATAAGACTCCTTCTTTCTCCAGTTTTTCCCGTTGAATTCCTTCTCCTCCAAATGCATAGCCTTGCGTAAGAGATCCATCTGCAAAAACAACTCGATGACAAGGAGTTTTATTTTCATCGGGATTACTATGAAGGGCAAAACCGACAACTCGTGGAGTTGTTACATTTGCAACGCGTGCAACTTGTCCATATGTCATCACTTTCCCTTTTG
>DASTLH010000059.1:0-4094 GCA_035715145.1 Patescibacteria group bacterium | reverse complement strand
GAGGTCAAGTGAGCGTAAAATATCTTGTTCAAGTGCTTCGGCAAGAAGAGAGGGAACAGGGAGTTTTTGTCTTGTTAGTTCTTGAAACTGATCAAGACGGATACCAAACCATGTTTTATCATGCTCCGATGAGCTTTCTGGCGGAGGGGAGAATTCAGCCATACTTATTGTGTTGTAGTCCTTTCCAAAATTCTTGTCAATGACTATTTGTTATTCAGGATAAGACTTGGTGAACGGGTACTTCTGTGGTATACTTGCTCTACTTATGGCAGTGTCTCCACGAAAAAGCGGAAAAAAGAAATCAGTCAGACTCAAAGTAAAACTTTCCTGGAAAAATGTCTTCCTTTATGGATTCCTTTTAGTTTTTTTGATGTTTTTATTTGCAGGATTTAACCAATCAGCAACCGATCAAAAAACTGTTCCTTTGTCTCAAGTAATCCAAGACGTGAAGAATGGGAAAGTAGAAGAGATCACAATTGAGGATACCAAGCTTACTGTTAAGGAAAAAAACGCTACGGTAATATCTACAAAAGAACCAACCTCTGATGTCTATACTCTTTTTAAGGATGCAGGAGTTCCGTTAAATACCACAAAGGTAGTGGTAAAAGATAATAGCGGTATTTCCAGCTGGATTAACATTCTTTCATCTGTTTTGCCAATTGTTTTGATGATTGCCTTTTTCTACTTTATTTTCAGGCAAGCAAGAGGTGCTCAAGAAAGCATTTTTTCTTTTGGAAAGTCATCAGCAAAATTATTTAATAAAGACCAGCCCAAGGTAACATTTGCCGATGTCGCAGGGGTTGATGAGGCAAAACAAGAGCTGACCGAAATTGTGGATTTTCTTAAACACCCAGAAAAGTATAAAGCAATGGGTGCCAGAGCTCCAAAAGGCGTTTTGATGGTTGGGCCCTCAGGAACAGGTAAAACCCTTCTTGCTCGAGCAACCGCAGGAGAGGCAGGAACAACATTTTTCTCTATGGCTGGGTCTGAATTTATGGAAATGCTGGTGGGAGTCGGTGCTTCCCGAGTGAGAGATTTATTTGCAACGGCAAAGAAAAACCAACCAGCAATTATTTTTATTGATGAAATCGACGCAATTGGAAGACAACGGGGGGCAGGACTCATGGGTGGTCATGATGAGCGCGAACAAACACTCAATCAGATTCTGGTTGAAATGGACGGGTTTACTCAAAATGAATCAGTGGTTGTGATAGCTGCAACAAATAGACCAGACGTGCTTGATCCAGCACTTATTAGACCAGGACGATTTGACAGAAAAGTTTCCCTTGATTTACCCGACGTAGAAGGAAGAAAAGCAATTTTGACAATTCATTCAAAAGGGAAACCATTTACTGAATCAGTAGATTGGGAAAAAGTTGCCAAACGAACCGTAGGTTTTTCCGGAGCAGATTTGGAAAATATGCTCAATGAGGCAGCCATTCATGCAGCTCGGGAAAATAAAAAAGCAATTGATATGAAGGATTTGGAAGATGCAGCAACCAAAGTGAAATTAGGACCAGAAAAAAGACGCCTGCAATCAGATGAGGATAGAAAAATTACTGCGTATCACGAAGGAGGCCATGCAGTGGTGTCCTGGTATATGCCTCATATGGATACTGTTCATCGAGTTTCCATTGTCAGTCGTGGAATGAGTCTTGGACATACCATGATGGAGCCATCAGAGAGGTCTCATGAGACCAAAACATACATTATGGAACAAATCTCTGTCATGCTTGGTGGACGTGCTGCTGAAAATCTTATTTTTGGAGAAATGACAACCGGTGCGTCAAATGATATTGAAAAAGCAACTGAAGTCGCACGATCAATGGTTGTGGAATGGGGCATGAGTGATTTGGGTCCAATCAACTTGGATGTTGAGAAAAAATACATGTATGAAACTCGAGAACTTTCTCCTGAGATGCTTGGAAAAATTGATGCAGAGGTTCAAAAAATTCTTGATGAAGGGTATGCTCAGGCAATTGAAGCACTCTCAAAAAATCAACCAGAACTTGATAAACTGGCAGAATCACTTTTGAAAAAAGAAACAATGGAAGCAGAGGAGTTTGAAGCGCTTATGGGACCAAAACCAAAAGTTGTTTCACCATTTTTACCTCACCCTAAAAAAACATCTCCATTCAAGAAAAAATTAGCGTAAGGTTTGATATACTTTTTCTATGAAACAACTCCTTCTTATTGATGGCAATGCAATTTTGCATCGCGCATATCATGCATATCCTCCCAATTTTACTGATAAAGAAGGCAATCCCACGAATGCAATTTATGGTTTTTTTGCCATGCTTCTCAAGGTTTTGGAAGAGGTAAAGCCAGATTATCTGGCAATTTGTTTTGACAGGGGAGCACCGACATTTCGTATGAATATGTACGCAGGGTACCACGCCAATCGACCAAAAATGTCTGATGATCTTTCCCCACAGGTTCCTCGTCTTCAGGCAGCACTAGAGGCAGTTGGTATTCCTTTATTTGCAATTGATGGCTATGAGGCCGATGATTTACTAGGAACACTGTCTGTTCTTGCTTCCAAGGAAGATATTGAGACCATGATTTTGACAGGAGATAGAGATCTTCTTCAGTTGGTTAACAAAAAGGTGAGAATTCTTATGCCACTTGTTGGCATTACAAAAACTGCACTATTTGATGAGGATAAAGTCGAAGAAAAATATGGGGTCACTCCGTCACAAATTATTGACTATAAAGCGCTCGTTGGAGATGCATCAGATAATTATCCAGGGGTGAGCGGAATTGGTCCAAAGACTGCAAGTCAGCTTCTTCAAAAATATGAATCATTTGAGAATTTGTACAAAAAAATTGGGGAGTTGCCCCCTCAAATTGGAGAAAAACTTGCAACTGATGCAGAACAGGCTTCTCTTGCTCGTCAGCTGGCAACCATTCATACAAGTGCCCCTGTTCATCTTCAGCTCAAAGAAGTAAACGATCTCCCCAGAGAGAAATTTGAAGAAGTATTTGAAAGTTTTGGGTTTGATAGTTTGAAAAAAAGACTCATGGGAATATCTGTCATTCACTCAGAGCAACAAGAGAAGGAATCCTCTCAAGCAACGTCACTGCAATTGGATTTGCTCTAGAGACTGGTGCTTATTCTGTTTTTCTTTTATAATTGGCCAAGGTTATGAAACAACAAAATCTTCGAGTTGCCTTAGTTCATGATTACATCAAAGAATACGGTGGAGCAGAAAGGGTACTTGAGACACTTCACGAAATTTTTCCTCAGGCGCCAGTTTTTACTAGCGTGTATTGTCCGGAGTTTTTGGGCCCGCACAAAAAGAGGTTTGAGAAATGGAATATTCGGACTTCATTTCTTCAACATGTTTTTCTCAAAGAAAAATTGATTAGTGTTTTTCGTCTGCTTGCACCTTTTGCCTTTAAACAGTTTGATTTTAGTGAATTTGATCTCATTATTACTTCCGCAACAGGAGCATATAGTCCTAACATTTTGAATAAAAAAAAGGCACTGCTTGTGAGCTATACGCATACACCTCCCCGATATCTTTACGGTTATGAAACGGCACGGGACTGGAAAAAAAATCCAGTGTTGAAATTTTTGGGAGAACTAGCCAACAGTGTTCTTCGGGTTATTGATTACCGTTCTTCAGAAAACGTTGATTTGTATATCGCCAACTCAGAAAATGTAAAAAAGCGAATTAAAAAGTTTTATAGAAAAGATGCCGTGGTTGTCTATCCACCAGTAACAGTAATCGGGAAATCAAAAAAGAAAAAGGGATATTTTTTAGCAGGGGGAAGACTTGCTCGGCCAAAACATATAGATATAATTATTCAAACAGCAAATGACATGCGACTTCCCTTAAAGATTTTTGGAAAGGGATTTGCCGGATACGGAGAAGAACTGCATGCAATGGCAGGGAGTACTGTCGAATTTTTAGGAGAGGTTAGTGACGCAGAAAAACTTGCTTTGATGAGTGAGGCACAGGCGTTTATTATGGCTTCAGTTGATGAAGATTTTGGCATAACACCTGTTGAGGCAATGGGAGTTGGCACACCTGTTATTGCCTACAAGTCAGGGGGACTTTTGGAATCAGTGGTTGAAGGAAAAACAGGAT
>DASTLH010000058.1:0-6166 GCA_035715145.1 Patescibacteria group bacterium | reverse complement strand
CGCCTTTCCAAGCGAGTTGTCAATTTTCGTTTTAACGACGTCATCAAAAACTATTCCAGGTCGGAGGACAAACAATATATCGTATCCGCCGCTTCTACCTAACCAGCGCTGCTCAATATGGGAGCGGAAAATTCGTTTTATGTGATTTCGTTCTGTAGCCAACTTTGAAACAGCTTTCCCCGCAACAAAGCCAAACCGATTGTAGGAAAGGTTGTTTTTCTGCATCTTCATGAGAAACTCTTTTTCACGAATAATAAGTGGAGAGACAAAAACAACAGAGGAGGGGAGACGAAATTTCCGTTCTATCATTACACTGTGAGCGCTTTTCTGCCTTCTGTGCGTCTTCTTTTGAGAACTTTTCGACCGTTATGCGTTGTCATTCTTGCCATAAAGCCATGCTTTTTACTGCCCTTTTTCTGCTTTGTAATGCGAATGCCTTTTTTCATATTGATATAAGTATAGCAAAATAGATTCCAAAAGTCTATCTTTCCCCTTGACAAAAAGTTATCCACATTGCTACAGTTCCAGTGTTATGACACAGAATCTCCAACCCTTTTGGGAGACGGCCCTCCAAGATATTGAAAAAGAAGTGTCTAGAGCAAACTTTCTTACCTTGTTTCGACAGACAGCGCTCTATTCACTTGAAGACAACATCGCAACCATTGCCGCCCCCTCCACTATGGTTATCGACCTTTTACAAAAACGGTTTCTCCCCATTATTAAAACTGCTTTAGAAAAACAGGTAAAAAAAGAGGTTGATATACTTTTTATTGCAAAAACGGTTACTAACACACAAAAAA
Organism: Patescibacteria group bacterium; assembly: GCA_035715145.1. GTDB lineage: Bacteria > Patescibacteriota > Microgenomatia > Levybacterales > UBA12049 > DASTLH01. The sequence continues at coordinate 5,366 of DASTLH010000058.1, read as the reverse complement.
AAGAAGAGGAGGTGCCGCTTTTTTCCACAACTCCGTCAACGAGCCCAACCATCGGACATCTTCCCCGCGTTAGACCTGATTACACATTTGAGACACTTGCCGTGTCTGATTCCAACCGACTTGCATTTGAGTCTGCAAGAAATGTTGCGCAACACCCCGGAAAATCATACAACCCTTTGTTTATCTACGGTCCAGTTGGAGTAGGGAAGACTCATCTCATGCAGGCAATTGCCAATGAGGTCTATGCACAAAATGCGGACAATAAAATTATCTACATTACTTCTGAGGAATTTACTAATGAGGTTGTTGAGGCAATTAGAAGCAATGATACCGCAAAAATGAAAAGACGATTTCGATCTGCAAACCTTCTAATTATCGATGATGTACAGTTTATTGCGGGTAAAGATAGGGTTCAGGAAGAGCTTTTCCATACATTCAACAGTCTCATCGATAATGGTGCACAGATTGTTCTTTCATCGGATAGGCCACCGAGCGAAATTAAAAAACTGGAAGCAAGGCTTTCTTCACGGTTTGCCGGAGGACTAACTGTTGATGTTGAATCACCGGATTTTGAACTACGGTGTGCAATTATTCTCAAAAAGGCGGAAAAGTCAGGGTACATTGTTTCTATGGACGCGGCAAAGTTTATTGCAGAGCGAGAGCAAGATGTTAGATCTTTGGAAGGCGCACTCCTCCGCGTCGTTACTCTTTCAGGAGAAAAAGGAATTGATGAGGATATGGCTAAAAAAGCACTTGGCCTATCTGCAGAAAAGAGACAAGACCACATTTTGCACGCAGAAGATGTTGTAGACACGGTTTGTGATTTCTACAATATAAAACAAACCCAACTAAAAGGACCTAAACGGGATGCGTCGCTTGTCAAAGCTCGCCAGGTAGCAATGTATCTTCTAAAGAATGAACTAAACCTTACTCTCGTTGAAATCGGAAATGTCCTTGGCGGAAGGGACCACACCACAATTATGTATGGTGTGGAAAAGATAGAAAAACTTGTGGAAAAGAAGGCTGTTCTGTCTGAGGAAATTTCGGGGATAACAAAACTTCTTAGAGGATAACGTGGGTAAAACTAATAAGAGGAGAGGTTTTCAACAAGATATCCAAAAAGTTTTCAACACGATATCCACACAATTTCTGAAGCTGTCGCCTTGCTTTTTTCCACATTTCCCGATACACTACAACAACTACAAATATATATATTATGAAAGTACTTCTTTTGGCAGAGAACCTTCAAAAAAAATTATCTTTTTCCAATAAAGCTATTTCTTCAAGAAATCAATTACCAATTCTTTCTCATGTTCTTTTAGAAACAAAAGGAGATACCCTTGTCTTAAGTACGACTGATTTAGAGATAGGTATTGAAATTGCAATTCCTTGTGAGGTGCAGGAACAAGGAGCAACAACAGTACCAGCACGGTTATTTCTTGAATTAGTAAATTCTCTTCCCCAAGAAAAAATTTCGCTCGAAACAAAAGAGGGAGTTCTAGAGGTTCGAAGTAAGAAAACTAAGAGTGTTTTACAAACTTCTCCACGAGACGAATTCCCACTTTTATATGAAGAAAAGGGAGAAAAAGTAGCCGTATTTACAAAAGGAAATTTAAAATCTGTTTTTTCAAAGATTCTTTTTGCAGCCAGTATTGAAAATTCCAGGCCCGCCCTTTCTGGAGTATATTTTAAAAGACAAAAAGAGTTCTTTACAGTTGTAGCAACAGATGGATACAGACTCTCATTAGATGAGGTTATGTCGCAAACAGAAGAGCAATCTTTTGAAAATTTACTTTTGCCTGCAAGAATACTTCGGGAAGCAATTGCTATTTTTGAAAACGAAGACACTATTTTGTATCTTTCTCAGAAAAATAATCAGGTAATTTTTGAGCAAGATGGAACACTTTTGATTGGGCGCACTATTGAGGCAGAATTTCCTAATTATGAGAAAGTTATTCCAACAGATTCTGCATCCGTTGAGCAAGTTGATAGAGAGTCTCTTTTGCGGGCAGTAAAAGCGTGTGCAATCTTTGCACGGGAGGGAGCAAATATTATTACGCTCTCCTTACGAAAAAACGCGTTGATTGTATCTTCAAAGTCTCCATCTCTTGGCGAAAATACAGTTGAGGTAGATGCAACACTTACCGGAGAGGAAAACGATATTGCCTTTAATGCACGCTACTTATTAGAAGCGCTGACTGTTTTACCAGAAAATGATCTTTCTTTTTCAATGACAGGGCCTTTAAATCCTGGCGTTTTTCGTATTGGAGGAAACTCTCATTTTCTCCATCTCATCATGCCTATTCGCACATAGTCTACTGAATTTGCCACTGAATGGTAATCTTTGTAAGATCAACACCGATTGTCTTTAGGGCATTTTGAACCTCCTGCTTGATGCCATTTATCTCAGAGGAATTATTGGGGTTTTTTGGAAATAAATCTGCTGTGAGCACGTTTTGTTGCATATCAAAAGACACAAAATAGTCAGTTGTTGATAGAGGAAGTTGGTCATACCATGGGAAATTTTGATAGAGCTGTTTCTGTATTTGTGCCCATTGGTCATCAAATGTTGCCTGAATGTTTCTGCTCTGTTGCTGCGCAGGTGCTGTTGTTGATTGCTGCACACTTGTAGTAAATGTCCAGTTGTAAGATTGATTGCCAAATAAAACCGTTGCGCTGTAAGACGCTTGAGGAGCAAGAAGGGAGACTGGAGTAAAGATAAGCTGCGTATTGTCAGGAGACCATACTGCGCTTCCTGATGCAGTTGGAATAAGAGACAGTCTCACTTGTACTTTCTCTGTTTGAGAAAGCGGTCGGGAAAAAGATATTGCAATGGGATCGTTGAGGGGAACGTCAGTTGCTTTATCATTTGGAGCAACCTCCGTAATTGTGAAGGGCGGAGTTGGAATAGGTGTGGGAACAGAAATATGGAAAATTGGAAGCGGGGGAATTGCCTGAGGAATTACAGGAAGACCAGTTTTTGTACGAGAGGATTGTAAAAAGAAAAAGGGAATAATAAGGAGCAAGAGAACAAAGCCAATAATCCATACATATTTTGAAAAAAAGAACTTCATATTTATTTGCCCCCTACTTTTATTCCGAATCCAACAATTTGATTGCCCGGATTATCGTTACGATATGCATAGTGTCCTGTTTTGTTCCAAGCATTTGCTTCAATAGTATTAATTACTCCAAAACCGGAGTGATGCTGGTCTTGCTGGATACTGCTCACAATACCAGTGTGTTCTCCAAGAAACCTTGGATCACTATCCCATTTGAAGAAGATTGCAGATCCTGAAGCAACTTTGCTAGGCGAGAATTGATTTGCCGGAACAAAAGCGTATCCGGAATTTCTTTCGAAAAACTTAATCATAACAGAGGTGTTTCCGGTGCCCCAATTATGGGTATATCCAGGATCAGGGTCGGTCCAGTCGAGAATAGCAGTAAAGCCAGCTGCAGCATAAGAATCCATAACCAAATCTGTGCACCAATATCTCCCCCACCCCCGATAATCCCAGGGAAAGCAGTTTCCTGTACAGAATGGTCGGTTGTATGCCCAATATTTGTCTCCAGACGGTTGCGTAAACTGGACACCAAATTGTCCATTTTGCAAAGACCTGTCTAAGAAAGGAAATGTAGCATGGGGTTGGGGATAGGTGGCTCCGGGATTGATGTTATCAAATAAATCACCGCGACTACCATTGCATCGTTGTTCTACGGATACGCCGCTCACAATAGTTGTTTTACATAAATTACTGCTGATTACCTGTGCGTTGTCAACAATGGTTGAGCTGCCGGTTGGCGCGATTTGAAATTTTCCGCTGAGCGCGAGGAAAGCAACGGCTATAACGGCAACAATAATCAAAATGATGATTACCCAGAAAAGTACAGTTCCAAGACTGGTGGCGCCTGCAGCTTCTACTTCCGCCCCTGCTGTTGCTGCAGCTCCACCGAGTGCTTCTCCTGCTTCTGCCCCAGCTTCGCCCGCTTGCAGCGCTTCTTGACCAAGTTGCTCACCTCTCTGCAATGCTTGCCTAGCTCTTTGTGCTGCTTGTGTTCCTTTTTTTCGGGGACCACCTGTGGTTCCAGGTTGTTCTTGAGGGATGGGAACGGGTTCTTCTTCAGGTACCTCTTCTGTAACAAACGTAGTTGCGGCGATTGCATCATACCCTTCGGCATAGTCATAATAATTAAAACCAACTCCTTTTAATCCCTCTCTAAAAATTCCTACAAGATCATTTTGTTCTTGTCGCCTTTTCCATTCATCATCAAAAATCCTCCCCACTTCGTTCCGGAGCTTGCGTTTGTTGAGCATAGTATCTCTGAGTATGTTTCTGTTTTTAAGCTCTTCATTTCGTTGTTCTTGAAGTCCTCCTTCTAGTTGTCGTCCGGTCTCTGTAGTTTGCTGTAGTCGAGACAGAGCTTTGTCTGCTTCTTGTTGAAGCGTATCTGTTCGAGAGTTGAAATCATCCTTTTTCCCATAAAGTTTTTGAGTTTGCGCGATGAGTATCTTGTACTCGTTTCCCAACACGCCCACGGCAGTAAGATTATTGTGAAAGAAAGCATCTAGTTTGAGCGCTAGATCTGCAGAATCTGTTGTTGAAGCGAGGATTTTATCCAGCTCCTGCATAACTTGATCTTTTTGTGTCCCTTGTAATTTACTTAGGAGCTTTTGTTTATTGTAATCAGGTACGCCACCAGATTGTTCGCTCCTACCAGGATGGAGGGCTTTATCCCAATCGCCGCCTTCAGGCGCAGGTGTTTCTTCGGGTGCTGCTGTTCTTGTTTCGTATGGTCTAAAGTCAAAAGTGTCTACAACGCGATCTGATGTGATATTTTTATCCAGGCGCCCCTCATCCGTGAGTTTTCTTGTTATATCTCCAAGGGTGAGTTTCAGCTGGTCAGGATTTTCTTCTGCTAACGCTTTTTGATATCTTTCGCTCTGTTCTTTCAAAACTATATCTTCTTTGACAGCTCGTTGTCCCTCATCTGTAGTTGGAGCAAGGAGCGCATGTAGTTGTTGTGCAGGAGTTAATTCTGCCATATGTTATTTATTGTTTTGCCGCCTCAGGCTGGGTTGGCTGAGCGTTTATCTGAGATGCATCTTGAGTTTTTTCCTGTGGCAGCACTACTGCCTCTTTAGCCTTTTCTTCTTGGATTTTCTGTAACTCCTCAGGGTTTGAGGTGATAATTTCATGCTCAAATGGAGCAGCGACAATTTGAATGGCAACATGATTTTGTCCGGCAAAGAAAAGTCCTTGACCAACGCCTGCAGAAATTAACATCTGTCTTTCTCCGTCTGAAAGATAAAATGTTTTCGCAACAGTATCTATTTCAGATGTCGCTTGCTTTAACAGGATTTGAAT
>DASTLH010000057.1:0-2240 GCA_035715145.1 Patescibacteria group bacterium | reverse complement strand
ATAATTGTTGCATTGGGAATATCAATTCCCACCTCAACAACAGGAGTTGCTACCAAGATGTCAAACTCATGGTTTCTAAAACTTTGTAAAATTGTATCTTTTTCTTTTGCTTTTTGTTTTCCATGTAAAAGCCCTAGTTTTAAATCGGGAAAAACAGATTTTTGCAGTCTTTCAAATTCTTGTGTTGCTGCTTTTATAGTTGTCATATTTTCTGACTCTTCAATAAACGGACAAACGACAAAGACCTGATCTCCCTTTTGTACTTTTTCCCTAATCCACTTGTATGCTCCATCGCGTTTTTGAGTTGGCACCAGCCATGTTTTTATTTCTTTTCTGCCCTTTGGCATTTCATCTAAAACAGACAGGTCCAAATCGCCATACAATGTGAGTGCAACGGTTCGGGGAATGGGCGTTGCCGTCATTGTCAAAACATGAGGGTTTTCTCCTTTTTCTCTAATAATTGCTCTTTGTTGTACCCCAAAGCGCTGCTGCTCATCAATAACCACAAATCCCAGTTTTTCAAATTGCAGTTTTTCAGACAAAACAGCATGTGTCCCAATAACTATGTCAAATTTTTCCTGGGTTGTTTTTTTACTCCCTGTTGAAAGAGCTACTTTCACTTGAAATGGCTCAAGGAGCCTTGAAATGGTAGCAAAATGCTGGGTTGCCAAAATTTCTGTTGGTGCCATTAAAACAGATTGAAATCCATTCAGATGAGCAAGATACATGCCAACAGCTGCAACCACTGTTTTACCGCTTCCTACGTCTCCTTCTAAAAGGCGGTTCATAGGTTCTTGTTTTTGCATATCAAAAAACATATTCTCCAAAGAGGTAAGCTGTGCTCCTGTCAGCTCAAAAGGAAGAGAATTGATAAATTCTCCTATTTTTTCTCGGTTGAGAGTAAAGCTGTGGCCTTTGAGTGTTGATTGCCATTGAAGGCGTTTTTGCATGGCAGAGAGTTGGATAAGCAGAACTTCATCAAATGCCAATCGGTGTCGTGCGCTTGCTGCTTCTTCCATACTTGTTGGAAAATGAATTTGCGAAAGAGAATCAAAAAAAGGTTTTAACTTGTTTTTTGCTATAGTTTTTTCTGGAAGAAATTCTAAAAGATCTAAAGCGTGTGTTTTTAACAAAGAGAAAATTTGTCGTCTGAGCCACTTTGAAGAAACTCCTGCTGTTTCTGGGTAAATTGGGACAAAACGACCGGTGTGAATAGTTGTGCCGTCTTCTGGGATTATTTCAAAATCTGGAGACGTCATAACAAGATGAAAATTTTCAGATTCTACCCGTCCGGAGAGAGAAATATGTGCGCCAACTGAAAGAGATTTGGCAATATAGGGTTGATTAAACCATAAAACATGCATATCCCCTGTTTCATCACTCACAATTGCCCGTTGGAGTTGCTTTCGGCTTCTGGTGTAATCGTTTCGTATATCTTTGACAACAGCTTGTATTGTTACCACATCTCCAGCTTGTGCGGCACCTATTCGAGAAATTAGTGAGTAATCATCATAGCGGCTGGGAAGATGGAAAAGAAAGTCCTTAAGTGTTTGGATCCCAAGTTTTTCTAGTCGCTTGGCATACATTTTATAGACGCGACCTGCGTCTGAAAGAGGTGTTGAAAGTGTCATAGCTTATTGTGTAAAATATGGCAGATAAATAAGAACAGAACCTAAAATAAGTGCCAAAGAAGCAATTACAATAACTACTTTCCAAATCCATTGATGTTTTCTGAGTGTATCCATATTATTCTTTTATTTTAGCAAATTTTCTTTTGCCAACTTTGATAATCATACCATTGGTAAAGTTGATAATTTCATTTGGATTATCAATTCGTTTTCCTTCAACTTCTACTCCCCCTTGTTGGACAAGGCGTTTGGCGTCCGAGCGACTTTCTGAAAGATTGGTTGCTAAAAGAATATCCACGATGAGTCTTCCCTCTTTAAATGCTTGACTAACAGAAATTTCTTCAATCTCATCTGGTAACTCTTTTCTTTGAACGGTTTTGGCAAAATGCTCGGCTGCCAGATCTGCTTCTTTTGCACCATGAAGTTCTGTTACCAACACTCGCGCCAATTCCATTTTAATATCTCTGGGGTTTTCTCCTTCTTTAAGGCGTTTTTCAACTTCTTTCACTTTTTCCATTGAGACATTGGTTGCCAGTAAAAAGTATGTTGCAATCAATTCGTCTCCAACTGCCATAAGTTTGGCATACATAGTTTCAGGAGTTTCTTCAATCC
>DASTLH010000056.1:0-18145 GCA_035715145.1 Patescibacteria group bacterium | reverse complement strand
CAGCAGTCATGTTTGAACAACACGCACCAGCTATGCTTAGCGAAGACCCATCACTTACACCCCAAGAGAGAGCAAGACTTACCCAAGAACTTCCTGCAATGCGTGATTTGGCAAGAGATTTTGTTGGAATTGTTCAACCCGGTCTTGCACAAATGAGATCTCTTACTGATGTCGCTCAATTTATTCCTCTTGTTGCCGGGCACAGACAACAGGTAGCAAACGCAATTGGAAAATTTAGAACAAATAGATTTGCCGTGGATAGTAAATAAGCTATCGTATTGGTAAATAAAGCCTCGTGCACGCACCAGTCATTTGTACAATTGCATCACCTACGCATATTTCTTCAGGACCAAAGTTTGTCGGAATAAAATCACCTTGGAGAAACGTTGTTACTTCTTCATAAATTCCTTTTAATCCGTCACCAGTTGATGCAATTGCTTCTCCATCAGCATCTCTCCCGTATCCATGATACCCCCATCCATTTTCAACAATATCTGAAGGATAGCCTCCTAAATTATCTCGAAAAGTCAAAACAAGCATGCGTCTCCCATCAAGAACCTCTTCAATGTGTCCACCCACTCCAATATACAGTTTATCTGCAAAATTTTTGGAACGGGCAACTTTCCAGATATTTGTGAGAATATTTTGAGGCAACCGTTGGTAGAGAAGAGCACCTTTCATTGAGACTGTATGAAGAACACCTGAGACAGTTCCTTCAGTCTCGTCAGTAAATACCTCAACTGGTGCACTATCTCCAAAGAGAGAAGAGACTTCAACTCGCATCATGCGAAATACATTTTCGACCAACTGATCTACTGGCTCTGTTTCAGAATTTCTTCCCTGGAGAAAATCATCTGTTCTATCAAGGGTAGTATTATACAATCTCACCCATTGTCGATGCATTCGCACCATTGCTTCTTGTTCTAACAGCTCTGCTTCCTGACTTCCTGAAATAACCTTCCCCAACCGTCGACTTAAGATTTGTTGTGTTGCCTTTAATGTTGTAATCGGAGTCCTGCAATCATGAGCTATATTTCGCAAATCAGCCAATAAGACAAAAAGCTCAGGACTGTTTTCTGAAAAAGGAGACGTAACCCTTTTTGCTTTTCTTCGAAGCTTATCCCATCGTACCGGCAATAATTCGTTAAAATACGCCCTTGTTACCGATGATCTTGCAAGAATTGAACCCTGAACATATCCCTGCATTAGTTGTATAAATTCTGCTTTCGTTGCTTCATCACCATTTTCTAGATAATTATTTTCCTGCAACCCTCGCACCATTTTTAACATCCCCAAGATATACTCTTGAGCGAGATGAGTCTCTCCACTAGAAGCTTGAGAAGGAGCATCACCAGATAAAACTGCTGCAAACAGTGGATTAGTGTATGCCTCTAATCCTCCATACCTATTAACAGTCAAAATATCCCTTTTTATATAATCCGCTACTTCTTTCACAGACTCTTGGGTTATTTGCCCTTTTTGTAATCTAATAACTGTTTCAAGGATAGAAACCCCTTCAAGGAGAGTAAGAATCGGCGTAAGATGCTTTGCGTCTTGAAGCTGGGGATGAGATTCAAAAAATGTTTTATCTGCAAATTGATAGGCTACTGCATTAATTGTATTTGTCGCATCAATGGCAGTGTAGTATGCATGCTCCAATGATCCCAACCCCTCAGTGTGAGAAGGCATAATTCGTACATGAGGGTAGTCATGTAAAAGACGTTGGGCAAGTTGTTGTTCTGCAACGTCAATTGCCTGAGGTACCATTATTTGTGCTAAACCTATTCGTGAATCAACTGACATATTATAGGACGCTATGATACAAGAAAATTGTTTTCTTTGCAACCGGTACAAAGAGGAGAACCAGAACTGTTGACAATTATTTATAGGTTGTGTATGATTCATAAACATTTCTATGGGAGCATCAATAGAACAACTAGCAGCACTTCGAGCAAATCTTCCTGCATTTGCAGTAGATTCCACCACAGGAGAACGCATTTCAACAGAGCAACTTTTGGCTGAAATGACTCCAACAGATCTTCAACCAGCTGTTCGATTAGCCACCGTTGTTCCTGTTACCGAAGCAGAGAGGCTCGCCGCCCTGCAAAATGACCAAGCAGGAGAGACGGTCGTCGACGTCCACCATAGGTTAGCACCACCAGAAGCTGTTGCTGCTCCCAAAGATGAAGCAATCGATCCAAAAGCAGAATTTGTGTTGGGAATTGGCCAAAGACTGGATAATTCCATGAAAACAGCTCTCAGACTCCCATTAAGCGAAAATGCAGCAAGTGATATCAAAATTTCCAATAGACATATTGCACTGGTTACAGAAGCAGGAAGTCTTCTGACTGAAATGGCCACATCAAACCAGGCAGATGCACAAGCGTACTCTGGCGCTATTGAAGAAATTACTCAAGCACATTACTATGACAGACTTCATAGAGCAGCAAGTAGCAATACTGACGAATTTGATGGAATAGCAGAGGACTACAGACAGGCAACGGTCGAAGCATTAACCCTGCTCCATCAGGTTGACAACCTTCCTTTAGACTTTATTGTTGCGCTCAAACAAAGATTAGAAGCAAAATTCCCAGACATGTTTGCAGATTCAAGAAAACCCCTTCGAGCAACCCTTATTGAAGCACGAACAGATATTCGCTTTGCTCCAGAGTCTCTTGCAGAAGTAGCTACTCTTGCACAAGAATCACAAGGTGCAATTATGCTGGGAGCAGCTAGTGAAGAAACTTTTGATACTCAACGAAGAGAATTCCAAGATGCAGCTCTTGCAAGACTTTCTCCTCACGACGCAGCTTTATTAGATGCAGTTCAAACTCAATTAGGTTTTGAAATTCCTCCACAGTATTACAACCAATTGCCAGCCTATTTATCACCAGAAAGATTTGCAGCATTTGAGAGTGCATGGGATAGACAACAAGCACCAGATCAAGCTTCACTAGCAGCAGAACCTGCTTTGGAAGACCCGTATCAAGAAGCATTAGCAGCACTTAGTGAAAAAGACCGTGCTTTATACGAAGCACTCATCCAAGATGGAAGAATAGTCAGTCTTACTCCACAAGGACTTGCAAATGGTGTCAGACCAGTTGCCGAGGCTACATTCTTAGCAGATTTTGACGCAAAATGGGATGCAGAACACGCAGCAACACCAGAAGTAATTGACCAGGAGACAAGACCTGTTGTACTGAGCAATAATGATCTCTTAAGTGTTCGTCTTGCAATGAGAGCAGAACACGTGAGGATTACAGACCCACGCCTTGCTATTGGACTGCTTACAGAAGCATCTGCCAATGCTCTTACGCTCTTAGGAACCCCTACAACAGAAGAACAACAACTTTTGGTCAATGATGCACAAATAGATACTATGTCTATGCGTCTGCTTATCAACGCAGCAAACTATCTGAGCCAACAAACAACACTTCCTCAAAGAGTACAAGAAAGCTTGGATACTATTATTGATGTTTCAGAACAATCTTCTGCAGCAGGAGATTATGAATTAGCATCAGAGGCAGGACTTAATGTTTTGTATGCAATTGACTGGCTGATATCTGAAACACCTGATAAAGAAATTCCGGCTCTCGCACAAGTATTACTCCAAGGTGTCTTTTTTGAGGGAGATGCCCCTCTCCCACAAGTTTTAGCTGAGTTAGGAATAACAGAAGAACAATTTCGAGCCGACATTAAACGTGTAGTAGAGATAATAACTGATGAAGCAATTGAAGACGTACAGATTTCAACAGGAAATGCACTTCTTGACGCTCTTGCAGATAAACCATCTGCCTATGAGATTCACAGAGTTACTCCAAACGCAAAAGATGCAGCTCATCTTGAACGATTAGCACACGCAGAAGCAATTGTTCTTCCTTCTGCACAATTTGCCTATGAGACGTTTGCAAAAACAACAGCTGCAACCATAAAACTTTTAAAGACCAATGATATTGCATCTGATTCTCTTTCAGCTGTCAGAGCAGACGTTGCAGTTTCCAAAGACCACATGAGAGCAGTAAAAAACATGGCAACACTGATAACATCTCTTCAAAACAGCGGAGCCCTTTCTGAAGAAATTCAAGCAGATTTGGCAGAACCTATCTATCCAACCAGAGAACTTGATACCGCTGCTGGAAGATATCAATTTGCAGGACGTGCAGCTATAAAAGTAATTCATGCAATGGAAGCATATCTTTCATCTGATGCTCCTCTTGCAGACAGAGCAACGATGGCAGCACATATTGTAGGAAAAGTACGAAATAGCTCAACCATGCAAGAGAGAATTGAAGCAGCAAACGCATACATTGAAGAAGTAAAAGCAGACGTACTTGTTTCAAATAGAGATACCTATACTCTGATAGACGCTGCAAATAATACTCCTGCACGACGATCTGCACGAAAATAACAGTATTCTTTCTCTTTGTTTTGGAAATCTATAACAACACTAAAGATGCTTATGCTTGTTGTTGACGAGGGGAAACCTGTAATACATTATCTTTCCAGGCAAAAACCAATTCATGACTAGACGGCACAACACTTGTAAATTCATCTGGAGAAACCACTCGAATGTTATATATTGAGCCTCCTTGCTCAGCATTCCTTCTTGTCATTTCAGCAAGAATTCCTGGCTGGTATCTTTCAAGTTGCTCAAGAGAAACTCCCTGAGAAATGACAACTCTGCTCATTCGTTTTACTCCCAAAGCAGGAATATGCATATATGCAACCCGTGACCCATCTGCAAGAAGTGCATCATCTGCTCCTTCTGGTCGTCTGAATGCCGTTATTCTATGAAGCCCCTTTGTAATCCAGTGGGGAACTGGAATACCTTTATCATGAACGTCATATAAAAGTTTACTTGCTCTGTGAACCATATCTCCCTTTTGGCGTTTTTTAAGTGTTGAGGCTGCTTCTTTTTGTTTTCTTTCTTCATCAAGTCTTCTCCCAACCCCTTCAAGAATTGCCAAAAATCCAGCACCATCAATAATGTCTCTACCAGAAGTTGCCGGTCGTTTTGGCGGAATTTGGCGAGCTTCTTGTAATGCTGCCAATTCAGCACGAGCTCTCTCTAATTTTGCCTGTGTCACAAGTAAAACATCTTCGGCTCCCATAAGAGCGCCACGTAAACTTTCTCTCTCCTGCCAAAGGCTTTGTGCTTGCGATTGTGCCTCAGAAAGTCGAATTCCTTGAAGACGACCAAAAAGTTCTCGCAGGAATGGGTTCATAATTCGTGGTTCTTCGTTATACACCTGCGCAACATCTGCAATATCAAACCACTGGCCAACTGAGGCAAAATCTTCTTGAGAACTATCTACCAAAACAACTCCGCCTCTTGTTTGAGAGTAAAGACGCCCGCCATCTGCATTTCCTAGATTCAATAATCCTGTCACATCAACACCTGGAAACTTTTTCCCATTTGTTGTCATGTTAAGAAGACTCGTTTGGAATGTTGGACGAGCTTGCATGTACTCTGAAGAAGGGGAGTTTGGCTTTGCGGCCCCTGGTTCTTGGGCAAAGGTGAGTGATACTTTTCCAGCCTGTAAATCAGCAAGAAGAATCACAGCACCAGAATCACTTCCTGGTTTTTCTGGATCTCCAACATTATAGGTGAGAACCTGTACGTATCCTTTTGTGGTCACCTCACGCTGCTGTGTTCCCACCAAAACAGATCTCACTTCCACACCTGCTGGAGTAGTTGTAAAACCATTCGTCTCTTCATCTTCAACTAAAGGACCCCAAGTAATCTTAAGGTTTTCAATTCCGCCGCCTTGTTCTAAATCAGTAAGAGAAATAGGCGTCACTATCATATCTGCAGCTGCAGCCTTTGTTTGAAATGCTTGATATACCGGGTTTTCAGAAAGTGGTCTTTGTCTGAGGGTTTCTGCCATGACGAAATTATATCTTATCTTATAGTACTAGTCAAGAAGCTAGAAATTCATTCTTCCAGAAGGAGTCTCGTAACCCGCTAATTGTCCATAGCGCCTTCGTGCTTGTTCTGGTTTGATAAAAGTGGGAGTACCATCTTTGTCTAGAGAAAATGCCCGAACAGATTCAATTTGCTCTCCACTATCAGTAGGTGAGGAGGCAATTATTTCTGCTCCAACAGCCGTTCCATCTTGGACATCAACATTTTTAACTCCAATTTGAGAAAATCTCTCTCCTACACTAAATAATCCACCAAGATAAGGGGAAGCAAATAATGCCTGCAATGCGGATTGATTATCTGTGTCATCTGAAATAGAAGGTTTTAGAAAAGACTCTGGACGAATAAAAATAGTACCGTTACCTAACGATCCCAATAAATGATTTGCACTTGGAAACTGAGAAGCAGCGTCTCTAAGAAGGTCATTTGGAGTTGGTTTTTCTACTGAGGGAACTGGTATTTCAACTTCTTCACCGGCTGCATATTTTATAAGTGAAACCAAAACAACACCTAAAATGAGGCCAATAATTCCACCTTCTGATTTTTGAGCAATTTGTTCTGAAAGATAAGCTCCAAGTGTACTTGACGTTGCTAATACAGCAAGTCCCGCTGCAAGAGTCGCAGGGGAGTCAATCAACACGTCGGGAAGGGGAGTCATCCTATGAATTCGTTCTGCCATTTTCGTATTATAAATAAATCTTATAATATGTCAATCCTCTTTATTGCCACTGTGGAAGTTTTTATGGATATCTCGTAATTGCTTGTTGGTAACGTGCGTATAAATCTGAGTAGTCGCAATGTTTTTATGCCCCAACATTTCCTGAACAGAACGCAAATCCGCACCATTGGTCAGCAAATCAGTTGCAAAAGAATGTCGCATAGTATGAACAGTTGCGTCTACAGGAATTCTGGCAGCTTTCACATATTTCTTTACCATTCTTTCAACAGAGCGGGGAGTTAGCCTCATTTTTTCTCCACCATTTTCCTCCTCAACCTTTCCTGAATACCGGATAAAAAGAGGTTTAAACGTATCTTTTCTCTCAGAAAGATACTTCGAAATCCAGGTTGCAGCCCTATCTGAAATAAAGACCACTCGTGCTCGTCCGCCTTTGCCAATAACTCCAAATTCTCGCCGTTCTATATTAACCTTTTCATGGTTGAGTTTACAAAGCTCAGAGACACGAAGACCTGTAGAAAAAAGAAGCTCCAAAATTGCTCTATCTCTTACCCCAGATTCTTCTGAGGTATCCGGCGCCATAACCAACCTTTCAACCTGCTCTCTATCTAAAAATTTAAGAGATCTACTTTCTGTTTTTGGCAAATCAATTTTTGTTGGTTCAAGCGTCTTATAATCATTTTTTATAAGAAATTTCAAGAACGAACGAAGAGCAATAATGTAGTAATTCTGAGTAACCCTTGCAAGCGTCATTCCTTTGGCATCAATACGCTCAGACAAAAACACTCTAAATTTTCTCACTGTTGCCAAATCCAAATGCTCCAAAGTTTTTCCCGGCAGGGCAGAGGAGTACCAATCTGAAAATACTAAAAGATAGTGCTTATAATCTCGAATTGTCAGCTTGCTTGAGTTTTTTTCTACAGATAAATATTCTAAAAAATCAGTAATTTGTTTTTCTAGTGGTGAGGGCAGGGAAGTATCGGGCATGTCTCTTTTATTGTGCGACGCAAGGACAAACTTGTCAAGCACCTGGTCTGATTTGACAATCTTTTTAAAAAGCCTATAATACACCCATGCCATTAGAACAAGATCATGGAATTGCCCACAAGGGAGCCGAGACTGAAGATGTGGGAAGCAGAGTTTTGACTCGTCGCGCGCTTATTGAACAATGGGTTGAACGAACTATTAAGTTTAGTGTCCTTTTATCTCTTCTCGATCTTGCAGCGTGTGGCGCAAAAGAAACAGTTTTAAATAAAGACCATGCTCCTCAGGCTGTTCTTGTAGGAGAAACCACCATTGACCCTAACGGACTTTCTCTTCGATCAGATCCCAATATCGCTCCAGATGGAGAAGGACCCAATACCATAGATTGGTCAAATGTTGTCGGAGTAAAGAGTCCAACTCACAAATTTAGCGTTACCAATGCACTTCTTGTCAAAGGCAACTCAGACCCAAATGGGGTAGGACTCGGTGGGGGATCATGGATAGAATTTCGAACAAAAGACGGCCTTGCCTACGCATATTTTGGATTTGACAATGATACTCTTTTGCAAGCAAGCCAAGGACTCTTAAACGTAGCTGACAAATCAGGAAGAAGCCTGACAAGTGCAAATATTTCTCTTGCCCCAGCAACTCTCAGAGACGAAGTAACAGCTTCTACCAGTTCCCAAGCAACTGTTGATCTTGGACAGGGACAGACCAAAACCTTCCAGGCAGCACAACTATCCGTAATTTCTCAAAAATAATATGGCAGACAGGCTTACACCACACCCACAACAAGAATCTGATGAAATGCAAATAACCACCCTCGATGGCACACCAGTCCCATCAGGCCCACGCGTTTACACAAGAAGACAAGTTGGGATTGCTACACTAACAGGTGCAGGACTTGGAATTGTTGGCGCTTTATTTGGCCCTGGAATCGTTTCTCGGCTTATGAGTGAAGGCTCATCGAGACCGCAAGTAGCTGAAAACCCATACGCTTTACATCCTCAATGGATCCAGTCAGGAGCCATGGAAACTCGCCTCACAACAGCTCCTAATATCTATTCAGGTCTTGCTCTCAGAAGTGCACCACAAAATGATGCTCCGCTTGTTGACCCAAGTGGAATTGATACTATTGGTGTGTTTAACCCTGATATTAAACGCTTTGTTGGGCAATCATGGCCAAGTATTAACGCCACCACACAAGCACCAGCCGTTGCACTTACCATATTTAATCTTGCACTCCAAGCTTCTGGACAAGGAAAATGGGGAGTTTTGCAGGTACTCTCAAAACCAATAGTAAGTACAGACCCAAAAACAAATGGAAAACAATTAATACATACTGTGTATTTTGATATGTCCGGGCCATCACTTTCTTCAGAGTTTGAGATAGAACAGGTTGTTGGGACAAACACTCAGAATGCAACATACACAATACGACGCACCAACGGCACAACCGCTGAAATTCCCATAGGAGAAATAGATCAAGTTTCAAATGTGTCTTTCACAAAATAATTTTCTTTCTCAGCATTGACAAGATCCTCGTAAAAAAGTAACCTAATGAGTATGACAAAGTTGCTTCTTGATAGTGGAGATCCTCAAGAATACAAGATTGTCGCAAACCTCACTGCCAACCACAATTCCCAGCTCTGGGGTTCTACGACAAATCCGTCTCTTATTGCCAAAACGCTTAGCGGGCAAAAAGTTTCTATGAAAGAGGCTTTTTCAACTCTGCAAAAAAATATTATTGATGAGATTGTACAAATTGTTCCAGGCGCTGTGAGTGCAGAAGTCTATGCCAGCACAACAACTACTGCCGCTGAAATGGTGGAGCAGGGGAGAGAGATAGCTTCCTGGCACCCCCGGGTTGTTGTAAAATTACCCACGACACTTGAAGGTTTTAAAGCAAGAACAATTTTACGATCTGAGGGAATAACCATTAATAATACTTTGGTATTTTCACAAGAACAGGTGTATGCAATTTCACTTCATGAGCAGTTTATGACCAAAGAATTTGGAGAGACAAAATCAGGCTGGCCTTGTTTTATCTCTCCCTTTATAGGCAGACTTGATGATAAAGGGCAAAGCGGCGTCTCTTTTCTCACTCATGGGATAGATATTGTCAAAGAATATTTTCCAGAAAACTTGGTCTGGATGCTTGCTGCCTCCATACGAAATACCAACCATCTTAAAGCAACTTTTGATCTTGCGTGTGACATGGCAACCCTTCCATTAAAAGTCTATACCCAGTGGTTTAATCTAAGTCCCCAGGAGCAAAATGCAATTGAAACAACTTTTGCTGAATTAGAGGAAATTCCCAGATGGAATCCCTCAAAAACAATCAGAAAAATATCCTCAACAGATCAATTAATTGAAGCTATGCAACAAGAAACGCTTTCAATCCATCATCCACTCACTGATGCAGGGATTGAAAAGTTTGTTGCAGACTGGCAAAATATTCTTCTATGAGTTTTGATTCAAAAATACTAAAAGAGTGTCTTTCCTTTATTGATGATTATTGGGAAAAGATTACCTATAATCCTTCTGACACAGAAGGGGACCCTCATATTATTCCCCTTCCTCACCCATTTATTTCTCCCGTAGCAAAGGGGACTTCCCATTGGAAAGGAACCCTTTTTTACTGGGATACATTTTTTATGTTTCGTGGTCTTGTCGGCACAAAACGAGAATGGCTCATGCCTGGAACTGTTGACAATTTTATATACCTTTTTAAAACGTACGGCGTTGTTCCTAATGCCAATTTCTGGGCATTTCTCATGAGTTCTCAGGCACCATTCCTCTCATCGATGGTGTTTGATTCCTACTATGCAATCCAGCGTGGCGGCACAAATATCCAAGAGAAGGCTGCAAATAATTGGCTCAAAGAACGAATTGAAGCAGCAAAAGAAGAATACTTTCAGGTGTGGGAAGATAGCAAGCACTACAACCACAAAGTAGAGCAGTTTAACCTGAGTAAATATGGAGATCGTGACGTTGGCTACAACTTGAATGCCGAGCGTGAATCAGGCTGGGATTTTACTACTCGTTTTTATAATCGGTGCCATGAGTTTCTTCCTATCGACTTGAATTCATATCTTCATAAATACGAAAAAGATTTTGCTAAAGCAGCTCATTTATTAGGCAATGAAAAAGAAGAAAAAGAATGGGATAAAAAAGCACAAGACAGGCACGACAGAATTAAAAAATATATGTGGAATGAAGAAAAAGGATTTTTCTTTGATTATGATTTTGTCCACGAACTCCAAAGTGAATTTTACTCTTTAGCTGGATTTGTACCACTGTGGGCAAAACTGGCTACCTATGAAGAGGCAAAACGTGCACGGGAAAAACTTCCCCTTTTTGAAACAGAATATGGCCTCACCATTACCGCAAAAGAATCCCTTCCCCCACAATTTGATTATGATAATATTCCCGATGCATTCAGATATTCTATAGAAGAAGTTTTAAAACCCAAACAATGGGATTACCCTCATATCTGGTCACCTCTTGAGTATCAGACAATCATCGGACTTCTCAGATATGGCTTTATCGACGATGCGGTCAGAATTATGACAAAATCAATCTCAGCCAATTTAAAAGTATTCCAAAAATACGGTGCACTTCTTGAAAAACTTGATGCGACAACCGGTGGCAAACCAAAAACCTTCTGGTATCCAGCCTACCTTGGATTTGGCTGGACTAATGCTGTGTTTTATCGATACGTAAAGCTCTTAGAACATATTGAAAAGCACAATAAGGATATCTATACCAAAGAAGCACTAAAACTTGGCCCGCCATACTCACTTACTGGCATTTTGCATTAACGACTTCTCCGGTAAAGTTTGTTTTTTAGTGTCACCCAAAACAGCAATTGTAAACATTAGTAACGTATAAAAAAAATAAAACTGCAAAAAATTTCTTTCAAAACAATTTATAACCGGCTGTTGTTAAAATCTTTTTTACTCCTGTTATTTACTAAAATATAACTCTTTTTACAAAGACCCTAAATCAATTTTTTAATGCCATAAAATCGACCCTCTAGAATGCCCTAGGACGCGTTTTTATTAATAAGACGACTACTTATGTGTCTCATTTCAGGTAAGTCAAATAAAACGGTCTAAATTACTCTATAGATCATGTCCCCCAAATTAGACCTGTAGTAGGGGATTGATGAGCTTTTTTAATTGGAGGACATATAGGAGAACATTAAGACACTAGTTATGCGGGACTCACAAATTAAGCAAAATAAAACAAAAAAAATAAAAAAGGAAATAAGCACTTCCCCTGGAAACCCAGATCCGTGACGTCGTAAAAGTATTATTGTGCGACGTAAGAGCAACAAGCTTCCTAGCAAAGCTCTGCCCTAAAAAAAATTTTTTAACCAAGAGAGAAGATAATACGCTGACATGGCAGCACATATTAAAATATTTCTGTGCCAGCACTCTCTTAGAGGGCGCCTCATACACACTCAAATGACGTCCTCCCCGGGGATATAACCCTCAGCCTCAAGCCATGATTGTAAGAAACATACGTTCGACTTTTTTTCGAATAAAGTGAACGTTTAGCACTCGTGAGAGGAAGACGCTTAACTCTCTTTCAAGATAGCTACAACAAACATATCTAACTCTTACTT
Source organism: Patescibacteria group bacterium (assembly GCA_035715145.1). GTDB lineage: Bacteria > Patescibacteriota > Microgenomatia > Levybacterales > UBA12049 > DASTLH01. The sequence continues at coordinate 5,929 of DASTLH010000056.1, read as the reverse complement.
GTGCTGAGTACGTGAAGAGACAAAGACATCTTGAAGTCTGTGAAAATTTACCCCCAATTCTCGTGAAAATAGATAAGTTATCCACATCTTAGTCCTATAATTTTGCATATTATAGGACTATATCAAACTATATCACCCACTCCTCTACTCTGGTTTGTCTGATAAAAAAATTTAAGAAAGCATGAAGAATTATTTAATAATTTAGCCTTGCCAATGAGTAAACCAGAACAATAAAATAGTTGCAAATACCCCTACCCAGGCATATTCCCAGATCACTCCCCTAAACAACCGTTTATCAAACCACATGTGGGACAATCCAGTAAAAATATACAATGCTGAAGTCAGAAAAAGAGCAAGCACTGTAGGAACTGTCGGCCAAAACCAGAAGATTGCTGCCAGCTCTGCCAAACATAAAGACAGCACTCCCACCCACTCTTTTTCACTCAAAAGATTTCTCTCCAAAGTGTAGGTCCATAATGCATGTAAAAGAGTTACTGCAGAAATAATAAAAAATAATCCTACTGTTGGAAGAAGTGATAGTCTAAAAGACAAAATGGTATTAGAGAGAAAGAAATATGAAACAAGCGTAATAACAAATGTAACAATTCGCGCACTATTAAGAAGCGCAATAGTTCTCACTGATGCGACAAGAAAAATATTTTCACTCAAAAACAATGAGTACAATGCAATTGCATACAAACTCGTCAGGATAACACGAGAGATAAATCGTGCCGGTGTTAAAAAGAAAAACAAACTAAATGACAAACTACAAAGAAATGGCAAAATAAATGCCTTAAGAGTAAGTTCTTCCTGAAGGTCATTGTACAAAGAGACAAAAAGACAAACATCAGTTAAGATTCCCAAAAGAAAAGCTATAACAAGCGTATAGTTGGCAAAAATATATTCAGACGCAAAAAGTCCTACAGACAAAAAGGCAACCGAGATAATAAACTTTTGTCTTTTTGATATATTTAAGAGAAGTTTTTTTCGAGGTTTTTTTAGCTTTGAGTCGGGTTCTTTGGCGTAAGGATCAATAATGCGTCTCAAGCGAAAAAGAATTCGTTTCATGAAAGGTTAAGCTAAATTTGTATAGACTTTTTGAACATCATCTAAATCTTCTAACTTTTCCATAATTGAGAGTATTCTCTCTCCTGTTTCGTCATCTGCCGGCATTGTTATAGTTGGTTGCCAAATAAGCTCTGTTTCCTTTACTTCAAGTCCTTTTTGTAAAAGAGCTTCTCTTACTTTCGCCAAATCTGAGGGTTGTGTGTAAATAAAGAATTCCCCTTCTCCCTCTTCTACATCTTCTGCTCCGGCATCAGCTGCTTCAAGAAAAATATCATCCAGTGATTTATTTCCTTTATCAACTACAATACTTCCTACTTGTTTAAACTGATATGAGACAGATCCAGGTTGTCCCATGTTTCCTCCGTTTTTATTAAAAATGTTTGCAATTTCTGAAGTTGTACGATTTTTATTATCGGTAGCAGCCTCTACCATAATACCAATTCCGGCAGGGCCAAATCCTTCATACATTGCTTCTTCAAGTGATGCTGCATTTTTCCCGAGTGCTTTTTCAATTGCTCTCTCAATAGTATCTTTTGGCATATTGGCTGCCCGTGCAGCATCCATTGCAAGACGAAGTTTAAAATTCTGAGCAGGGTCAGCTATTCCCCCACCTTGTTGCACGGCAATTGTGATTCCTTTTGAGATTTTAGTAAACAATGCGCCTCGTTTTGCATCGTTGGCGCCTTTTTGTCTTTTGATTGTTGCCCACTTGGAATGTCCACTCATAGGATAAATTATACTCTTTTTAGCTTGACTTTTGCAATAAATGCTAGTAGACTTTTTAAATTAGATCTTTATGACACCTCTCAAAACCCAAGCTATTCAAATTGCCCTCACCGGTAACTGGGAAGAAGCAATAACACTCAACCAAGACATACTCAAAGAAGAGCCACAAGACATTGATACGCTTAATAGACTCGCATTTGCCTACACTGCTATGGGGAAATTAAAAGAAGCAAGAGAAACCTATCAAAAAGTCTTAGACATTGATAATGCAAATCCAATCGCTCAGAAAAATTTAAAAAAACTAGGAGGAGCAAGTGCGTCTTCTATACGAGTTCCTTCAAAAATTTCAACGAATATGTTTTTAGAAGAAAGTGGTAAAACAAAAATTGTCACACTTGTTAATACGGCTCCTGCACAAGTTATTCGAACACTTCAAGTTGGACAGACAGTGTTTTTGTGTGTAAAGCGATTAAAAGTATTTGTTCAGGACGAAACAAAAAGTTTTATTGGTATGCTTCCTGATGATTTAGGACTTCGTCTTATTAAATTTATAGAAGGTGGCAACACTTATGAGGCATATGTCAAAGCAGCTTCAGGGCACGATGTCGTTATTTTTCTTAAAGAAGCAATCAGAACACCAAAGTTTAAAAATCAACCAACATTTCTTTTTGGAGATAAAACCCACTTATCATTTTCAAAAAAGAATTACGCTTCCTCGCGCGAAGAAAATTCATCTGAAGGAGAGTAAAAAAGCACCTTACTTCTTGCTAAATCTTTTTCTGCCATTTCCTCATGTTTTGTTTTCTTCAACTCTTTTTTTAGAGAAATAAAAGAAAGTATGACAGACAGAATTGCCAGAATAAAAATGATTATATAAATCATTGAGTAAAATCTCCTATTTTATCTTTGCCGATTATAACAGTAATATCTGCAATTTGCTGAGAATCAACTTTTTGCCCGACGATATGAAAAATTCTCTGAAATCGAGAAAGTGAATAAGACGGAGCTCCTGTATATAACAACTTTGAGACATCTGAATCACTATCTGCCGTAGTTACAGAAATCACATTACAACCAATATGCCCAAGCATTCGAGCAATTTGATTCCCCCCACCTGATACTCCTCCAGCATTAATAATGGCAACTGTCTTCCCTTCTTTATACAGAGCTTGATCGGTAAACAAACTGGTAAGCGTTGTGTCTATGGAAGACACGTCTTGAGGAAGAGAAATGTATTTAGTAGTTATGTTATCTGCATTTACTGTCTTTGCAAAAAGAGAAAGTCTTATACTATCAAATTGTGTAAATGAGCTTCCAATGGATCCGAAAAATGGAAGATGATTGGGAATATCTTTAGGGTCCTGAGACGGAACTTCAATTTGTGCATCAACGGGAACTCCTATGGTTTTTTCTGCGCTTTGCCCTGCATTATTTCCGCTTAGGGTAACTATTGTCATCGATTTTGTATCTGGTGTGAATGAAATAAGAACACTTTTATCCTGTTCTATTGCCTGCAAAATATACTGATGTTGCCCGTCAAAAGTGCTTGCCAAGACTATTTTAACTGTTTTTATAACCAAGGAAAAAATAATAAAGAGAACAACAGCAATAGCCGCAAAGATAGCAACCTGTCTTGAATGAAAAGAAGACGTCCGGGCAGATGATCTCATGATTATTCTGGCTTTCTTTTTTTATCTACCATTTTAGGCAAAACAAATACTGGAGCTGAAATTCCAGTCGTTTGGCTTGCTGATTTTTTATTTTGTTTTGGCTTTTTTTTATCGCCTTTGTAGAATCCTCCAAAACTTCCCATATTCTCACCTCCTGTATTTATAGTAACGAATAATTCTTCTTGTTTCAAGCCTGATTTTTTTACTTGACAATTACCATTAAAAAGAGTAATTTTACTTTGACTATGGCAGAACCACTTCGAAATACTCCAGATAATGATGGCGGACAACCGACAAACGAGCAGCTTATACAGCCCCTTTTGGATATGAATATTGCACAAGAGACAGCAATCCAACTCCTACCACTTCTCAGAGGAGGACTTACTCCGAGTCAAGCACTTTACCTTAATGGCATTACCCCTCGACTCATTGGAAATGCAGCGCAATCAATTCTTAATGACAGGCAAGAACGAGAAGAAAGGCTTCGTCGAATACAAACCCAAATGACAACCAACTCCTACGGAGAATTTGACCAAGCAAAAAATAAATTAGTTAACCCTGACTCTTTGGATGTTTTAAAGGGAATTGAAGAGCACCTCAAAACAGAAAGACGTGACCCACCTCCTGAAACTCAAAAAAACAGTTAACCTACCTTTTCCAATGTGTGTAAAAAGTCTTCCAACTCTTCTGGCAAAGGTGACTCAATATGAATCTGTTTTCCTGTTGCAGGATGAGTAAAAACAATTTGGGAAGCATGTAAAAAGAGTCGTGATAATTCTTTTCTATCCTGTCGTGCTGTTTTTCTGCCGGCGTATAACTCATCACTCACAATGGGGTGATTAAGATGCTTTAAGTGAACACGAATCTGGTGCGTTCTCCCAGTATGTGGGTATAGCTCTACTAAAGAATAAAATTCTTTTGTCTTAGGATTATAATACGTCTGTAAAACTTTATACCCAGTAACCGAAGGACGCCCCCCGGCAACAACGCCAAATCGCATTCTATTAAATTGTAGCCGTCCTACCGGGACACTCACTTCTCCCTCAAGAGGTAACAATTTTCCATGCGCTAAGGCAAGATAGGTTTTTTGCACTTCCCTCTCCTGAAATGCTTTCTGCAGTTTTCCAAAAATGTCAGGATTTTTTGCTATTAATAAAATTCCCGAAGTTTCCTTATCAAGCCTGTGAACTATGCCACTTCTTTCTTTAAATGTTTCCTCAGTTGTTGGATACTCCCCTTCTTTTCTTTCTCTCACAAGGGGTTTGGGGTAAGAAATTTTTAAATGTTTTTCTACAATATCCTGAACAGTTGATTCATGCCGAGTAGTATCAGAACGATTTACTGTTATTCCTGATGGTTTATTAATAACCAAAAGTGTATTGTCTTCAAAAATGACGCTATCGCTCTTAGGCATGGCGTCCTTTCAATTGAAAATATTGCTGGTTAAGATAAAGTATAAGAAACAATACCATCACAACAGCCGAAGCAAACAACTCCCAGGTAAACAAAAGTTTTCTTTGTAGAAGCTCTGCAAAAATTTGTGCAACTATCATAAGAAGTGCCCCGAGAAATAAAGAAAAATATCCAACGGCACCATCTCTCCACTTTTCTGTTTTAAAAATGCTATATAAAAGTCCATATCCAACAAGGGCCAGGACTCCTGATAAAATTTCACTTCCTCCGGACATCTGCTTTGCTAAAAGAGAGGAAATTCCAGAAAGAATATTAAAAATTCCCTGTGTAAAAAGAAGTCCCACAGCAAACATGTCAACAAATCGTGAAAATGGAAGTTTTTTATTATGGGTGTAAAACAAAAGATACACTATTCCCCCAACAATTCCAAAGCTTGCCGAAAATCCAGGAGAAGAAACAAGAGAAAAAAAGACAAAAGGATTTATTAATTGCCAATTGAAATGTTCTATAACAAATCCAAGTCGCGCAATAAATAAACAGACAAAAATTCCAAAAAAAGCAGTGTTAAAAACTTGTTCTAGTGTTACATTTTTTCTTAGAAAAACAAAATCGTCTTTTGAAAGTTTATAGACAATAAATAAAAAAACCAAAAATGAAAAAAGACCAATTGTCATAAAAACAATCTCCCTACTCCAATTAGTACAACACCAATTGCCAAAACCGTCAAGACTACTGCTACGCCAAAAATATCAGCTAAAGATCCAACAAGAATAACCGGGACAAGAGAAACCAAAGACACAACGGTATTTAAAGCTCCATATACTTTTCCCCTGACTTCATCTGATGTCTCTTCCTGCACAATCGTGTTTGACGGGACAAATACTAATGCATTAGCAATCCCCATGACAAACGCCAACACTACCATAATGTGTAAATTATTAATTTTCAAAAAGTGAGGAAGATAAATATTAATGTCTCTCACAAATTCTCTGGATGTAACTTTAGAGCCATATGGCAATAAAAACAATGCTACTGCTGTGAGGAAAAGACCT
>DASTLH010000055.1:0-4832 GCA_035715145.1 Patescibacteria group bacterium | reverse complement strand
TTTTGACCGTTCCAGACTACAATATGAAATCCTTCTGGGAATTCCTGTGGGTCTTCTTCCCGAAAATCAATTGCTCTCACCTGTGGGTCTACAGCTTCGCACATGTGTCTGTCAGTGCCGCCATGGATGGTTGAGAATTTGTCCCCCCAAATTTCTACTAATTCAGCAGAGTGAATAATGGAAGTTGTCAGGCCAGTGTTTTCAAGAAGAGCTTGATTGGTGAGGGCTTTATCAATTGCTGTTGTTTTTGAAACACCTTGGAGAACAAAATCTAAGGCAAATACTCCTCCGAGTTTTGGAGTAATAGGAAGCTGATACTTTTGGAAAAGCTCGTCTGCTTTTTCAAGAATTGGGATACGCAAATCGTAGGCACCATTGGTTTGGGGAACCTCCAGAGACAGTTCTTGTATCTGTTGAGGGGATAAGTCGTAGGAATTAACTAATTCAAGCGTAATCTGTGGACCTCGATCATCAAGCATAACCGTCAAGGGATCCTCTTTATAGTGTTTTTTAAACTCAATTACCGGCATTGGTGCAACAGTTTTGAGATTAAACAGAGTGATTATTTCTTGTATTGTTTCTCTCCATTTTTTCTTTTTATCGTCAGAAAGAATTTCGTTATAGACACTATAATAGGGTTGGTCTCGCAGTGACCCGTCATGAGAGTACCCCCACACTTCTGCCCCGCTACAGTGTCCAATTAAAATCTGTTTTCTGGTATGCATGGGAATTTGTTGCACAACTCGTTGATGGATACTGTTCAGGCCTCCGCCAGACACAAAAAAAATAACTTTTCCTTCACGAAGCAGACTTGTTAGCTCATCAACCATTGGCTGTGTTGCTTGTGTATACACATCTGCAACTGTTTCATCAACATCAGACAAAATAAGTTTGACATGGGGGTTCCAGATAATTGCCATCAGTCTTATATTATCGTTTCTTTTTGTTTCTGCCAAGAGAATAGTCTTTATAGGTTGAAGTCAGATTCAGAATCTGATATACTTTCGCTATGCCAGCAGTACAAAGAAGTGAATTTTACTTAGCACTCAATCAAGTCGCCACAGAGCGAGGAGTTTCTATTGATGTAATTCTTGAAACAGTTGAGAATGCAATCTTAGCAGCTTACAGAAAAGATCACCCAGAAATAGAGGCAGAAGAGTTTTCTGTCCATTTAAATAAAAATTCCGGAGAAGCTCGTGTTATGCACGGAGATAAAGATGTAACTCCTCCTGGATTTGGCCGAATTGCTGCACAAACTGCAAAGCAGGTTATCCTCCAAAAAGTACGAGAGAAAGAAAAAGAAGCAATTATTTCTGATTTCTCAACAAGAATTGGGAGTGTCATTAATGGTATGGTTCTTAGATTTGCCGGTCCTAATGTGATTGTAGATATTGGAAAAACAGAAGCAATTATGCCTCCACAAGAACAAATTGCTGCAGAGCGATATCACATCAATCAAAGATTGTCATTTGTTTTACTTGATATTCGAGAAGGTACCAGAGGTCAGGAATTGATTGTTTCTCGAGCAAACTCAGCACTTTTGGAAGGCTTGTTTAAAAGAGAAGTTCCAGAATTAGCACAGGGTAGTGTTGTTGTAAAAGCAATCGCAAGAGAAGCAGGGAGTCGTTCAAAAGTTGCTGTTTCTGCAACGCAATCAGGAATTGATCCAGTTGGTAGTTTAGTCGGGCAAAAAGGAGTACGAGTCCAGGCTGTTATTCAAGAATTTAGTGGAATTGAAAAAATTGATATTATCCAGTGGCAAGAAGATATTAAACAATATATTGCCGCAGCTCTTTCCCCTGCGAAAGAATTGTCTATTGAAACTGATGAGGCAAGCAACACTGCATTTGTGAGTGCACCACAAGATCAATTATCAATTGCAATTGGAAAAGATGGCCAGAATGCTCGTCTCGCTTCAAAATTAACAGGGTGGAGAATTGAAATCAAAGAAAAAGAAGGTCAGGGATTAGTATCTGATGAAGAGGTTGCTCATGAAGTCACTGAAGAATAACTATGAATACTCAGAGTAATTTTTCTTAATTTTCTTCCCCGCAATCTCCTCAGATAAATTTTATGGAATATACGTTTGTACCTGTTGTGTCTGTTCTCGGCCATGTTGATCATGGAAAAACAACCCTTTTGGACGCAATTCGAAAAACAAATGTTGCCTCACGAGAACATGGTGGAATTACCCAAAAAATTGGTGCTTCTCAAATAGAAATAGACCATGAAGGAGAACGCCGAAAAATCACCTTTGTTGATACTCCCGGGCATGAAACATTCGCAAATATGAGAACTCGAGGCGCTCGAGTTGCAGATATTGGTGTGTTAGTCGTTTCAGCAGTTGATGGGGTTATGCCACAAACCCGGGAATCAATAACTCTTCTTAAAAATGCCGAAATTCCTTATGTTGTGGCCCTCACAAAAGCTGATTTACCAGATAAAAATATAGATAAAGTTAAACAACAACTTTCTCAAGAAGGAGTGCTTGTTGAAGGGTATGGAGGAGATATTCCTATTTTGGAAGTTTCTGCAAAAACCGGACAAAATGTGAAAGAGTTGCTTGATTTGATTTTACTTATGTATGAGGTTAGCTACGGCAGCGATTCTGGAAAGATACTTCCCTCTCCTGATGCTCCTTTTGAAGCAGTTGTAATTGAGTCTAAGCTTGATTCTCAGGTTGGACCCAAGGCAAGTATTATTGTCAAAAATGGCTCTGCTTCAATTAAAGATGAACTTATAACTGATGATACAACAGCACGGGCACGGGCGTTTATTAATGATGCTGGGAAGTCTCTTCAGACAATTACCATTGGAGATGGTGTCGAAGTTATGGGATTTGAAAAAGTGCCAGCTGTTGGAAGTTTTGTCTATAAAAAAGGAGAAAAAGTGACAGAGGAAACATCTGTTGCAAAACAACAGGAGAGAAAAAGTATTCCAGAAGGATCATTAGGATTAATGCTTGTTACTGATACTGAAGGTTCTTTGGAGGCAATTATGGCAGCAATTCCAAAAGATGTAGCGTTAATGGAACATAAAACAGGGGAGGTTTCAGAGGCAGACGTGTTGTTTGCGAAGTCTACTGGCTCAATTATTCTTTCTTTTAACGTGAAGCTTCGAAATACGGTTATTCAGCTTGCTAAGACAGAAAAAGTTCTTTTGAAAAACTATACAATTATTTATGAGCTTTTGGACGAACTTAAAGACGTGATGGAAGGTAAACGGCTTGCAGGCATGGAGCAAATTTATGGTGTAGCTCAGATCTTGGCAACGTTTCCATTTGAAAAATCTACTGTTTTAGGGCTTAAAGTAATTGACGGACGGGTAGCAAAGGGAGATAAAATTCGCATGATGCGAGATGAAGAAGTCGTTGGAGAGAGTCATATTGTATCCGTACGGCAAGGCAAAAATGCTACCTCAAAAGTAGAGGCTGGACAGGAATGTGGTATCCTGATCTCTCCTTTGCTTGACTTCCAGGTGGGAGATGTGATACTATCCCATAGTTAATATGGATAACCAGACATTTCAGCGAATCCGCGATCTGATAAACCAGCACCAAACCGTTGGCGTCGTGGTCAAACCAAACCCTTCCCTAGATGAAATGGCAGCAGCCTTAGGTATGTATCTTGTGCTCAAACAAATGGGTAAAGATGTCTCAATTGCGTGCCCAACTGATCCAGTTGTCGGTATTTCTTCGCTCGTTGCTATAGATAAGGTACAAAAAGGGTTTAGTGGAGGCGGAAATGGTGATTTAACTGTTTCTTTCCCTTATAAAGAAGGAGAGATTGAAAAAGTATCGTATACTCTTGATAATGGTCATTTGAATATCCAGGTCAAAGCTGGGCCTCAGGGAATGAATTTCCAGCAAAATGACGTTGAATTTAAACGTGCAGGAAGTGCTCCCAGCCTTCTTTTTGCCATTGGAATTGCTCACGTTGCAGACATGAAACCTGTTTTTGACCCTGCGCTTTCTCCCTCAACGGCAGTTGTTAATATCGACAATAAAGCAGACAATGAAAATTATGGAGAAGTTGTGGTAGTTGCCACAAAATTCTCTTCTGTTTCAGAGCAGGTTGCTGATTTTGTTACCCTTTTAGAACCACAGGTAGAATTGGATAAAGATACCTGCCAAAACCTTTTGAGTGGTATTCTTTTTGCTACCAATGATTTTACCAGTCCAAGTACAAGCTATTTAGCATTTGAAATGGCAGGAATTCTTATGAAAAAAGGAGCTCAGCGAGTTGTTGCTCAGACTTCTCTGCCAAATACAGTTGCAAATCCAGCAGCATTTTTTCCTCCTCAAATACCACAGCCAGTAGCATCAATGCCACAGCCAGTTGTTAATACTTTTGTCCCACAGCAGCCAATAATGCAGCAACCAAGTATGCCACAACCAGTTGTTAATACCTTTGTTCCACAACAGCCAGTTGCCCCAGTTCAACAGCCTGTGATGCCACAACAGCCAGTACAAGTACTGCAACAAGCACCAGTTGCACCTGTCTCACAAGCACCACAAGAAACACCAGCTGATTGGTTGGCTCCAAAAGTCTACAAGGGTTCTACTGTTCTCTAATTCTGACTATCACGGGGAGGTTGGGGTTTATCAATAATTTTAGAAGATCCTGTTAATCCTGTTGAGATGACTGGTCCAGACTCTCCTTGAGCTTTTTGAATAGCATCTCTGCTATAGGCATGAATGGTTACTTTCTCTGTCAGGGGGTTCCAATAGACAATACCGCCACCGGGAATTTCTGTTGAATTTGCAGGCAACGATATAGGATCAAGTGCTCCATTTTCTGTGAAGCGTCTTAAAACTTCTCGTGATGCCTCTA
>DASTLH010000054.1:0-1651 GCA_035715145.1 Patescibacteria group bacterium | reverse complement strand
ATATTTCCTATTTGTTGCATACAGGTATTATAGCAATATTTCCTTCCAAAACGGGTTTTACTTACTGTTATATTTATTCATTGCAGCGTCCAATCCTTCATCTAAAGCCATTTCCATTGCCTTGACGCTATGAGGAAGCAGTTCTCTAATTTTTGCGTGTTCTTGGCGGGTAAATTCACCTAAAACAAAAGTGTCTATTCCTTTTACATTAGCCAGCTCTTCCGGCCTTCCTATACCCATTCTAAAGCGCCAGAAATCACCTTTTGGAAAGACCTCAAGCAAAGATTCTATTCCTCTATGCCCTGCTGATCCACCACCTTTTCGAATTCTCAACTTTCCTAATTGTAAATCAGCATCATCATACATCACCCAGATATCTTCTTCTTGAATGTGATAAAAATCAGCAATCAACCTAGCAGCCATACCAGAATTATTCATATAAGTTTTTGGCTTTACCAAAAGAAGCTTTTCTGCGATCCCATTTTTGGGCTGCCATACAAGTTCTGCAATATCTGATTTGAATTTTTTACTATCCGTCCAAACAGTATCTTTTACGGATTGTGAGGCTTTAAGGAATTCATCTACAGCCATGAATCCTATATTGTGGCGGGTTTTCTGATATTTTTCTCCGGGGTTTCCAAGGCCAAGAAGCAACTTCATAGTACACTACTTATATGACTTTTCCCACATCTGTGTCAATGACTCATATCACCACCATACAAAAAGAGCACTCTTTCAAGTGCCCTTTTTACTCTTGGCGATGCAAAGAGTTATTTGTAATATCTTTTAATTTGATACAACAAATAGAATCCAATAAAGGCTCCAATGACCCCTGTCAATGAAACCAAAATGACTGATGAAAGAAGACCGACTACTTCTGACCAGAAAAGCATAGTCCATCCTTTCATCTTCATTGCTTTTGTTCCTGGAAATGCTGCAAGCAGCAAAGCGCTTGAAACAAGAGCCAATACTGCTGTTAGTAATGATGTTGCAGTACCTCCAATACCATTACCCATCAGAACAAATGGAGAAAGTGCTGTCAGAACTCCAAGTCCTGCCAAACTTCCCAATATGCCAAGGATACCAAAAATAAGCGCAATCCATGGAGTGATTCTGACTAAAACGTCCTGTGCATTTTTAGGAAGCGCAGGAAGCTTCATAAACCAATCTTCCATCTTCCCCATGTAATCTTGCATTGTTGATTGTTTTGCCATTAAAATCACCCCCTTTCAATCTATATTTACCGTATCGTGTAGCCAATTAAAAGTCAATCCCTATTTGTTCCCCAGAGGAGGAGCCAACAGGTTGATCTGCGTTTTTGGCAGGGTCTTTTTTCTCTTCCCAAATTTTTACCACACCATATACCCCGTCATATCCAGGCTTAATAACAATATGTGCTTCCCTTACTTTTTTAACTCCCTCTGCCACTTTTTCCCCTGCTGTTTTTTGTATATCTTCTAAAGAAGCCTTCAGAAGAATATGCAACTCTGAGCCAACCTGCGACACCAAATTCTCAAATATCACTTTTACCTTTGGGCTTGCGACAGGACTTCCAATTGCCTCTGCAATAATTTCAAGAAGTGGAACTATTTTGACAAACGGTGGATGTTTTCCTTTTGAATCTTTTATCCAAACAAGTCCATGGGAGTTA
>DASTLH010000053.1:0-1922 GCA_035715145.1 Patescibacteria group bacterium | reverse complement strand
CTTGTAAGAAAAACTGGAGATGAGATAAATGCTGTGAGGCGAGAACTTGCCTTTTTGGAGGAACATGGTGTTCTTTCAAAAGAGAAACGTGCCAACAGAGTCTACTATTTTCTCAATAAAGCATATCCCTTTTATAATGATCTTTTGATACTTTCTACTAAAACGACAGGGTTGGGAGGAGATATCCTCAAAAACCGTATGAAGTTGGGAAAATTAAAATATGTTATGTTTTCTGGAAAATACATTAAACACCAAAAAATTAGTCCAGAAGAAGTTGATTTGCTTATTGTTGGGACAGTCGTTTTGCCAGAAATTGCTCTTTTGGTGAGAAATGAAGAAGCTCGAATGGGTGTTGAGATTAATTATACTGTTATGACAGAAGAGGAGTTTGATTTTAGAAAAAGCAGAAATGATCCATTTATTGAAGGAGTTCTTAAGGGTTCAAGAATTACGTTAATTGGAGATGAGGAGCAAATGCTCTCATGAGACGTCATCCTCGTATCATTCTCTGGCTTATTATCCTTCTCACAGTTCTAGGGGTGCTTATTGATCTGCCACCAGTTTCTCTTCCTCATGCATCATTCACCCTGCCACTTCTTAACAAAAAAATAACGCTGCCTGCAAAATATACAGGTTTGTCTTTCCACTTTGGGACAGGACAAAGTCAAATCAATAAAGATTTCCAATTTAGAAAAGGACTCGATTTGGAAGGCGGAACAAGTGTCACTCTCCGGGCTGATATGAGTAAAATTCCTCAGGATAAGAGAACAGATGCACTCAATGGAGCAAAACTTGTTCTTGAACGACGTGTTAATCTCTATGGCGTTTCAGAGCCCACAATTCAAACTGTCACAAGCAATAATGACTATAGAATTCTTGTTGAATTGCCAGATGTAAATGTTGCGCAGGCTGTTTCTCTTATTGGTCAGACAGCACAACTTACTTTCTGGGAAGCAGGGTCTTCAACTGCTTCTGCGCAAGAACAGGCAAAATTCCCGTTGGGAATGCTTCAAATTATTGGTCCTTCAGCGGTACAGACTAGTTTAAGTGGAAGTGATTTACAAAGTGCAACTGTTTCATTTGATCAGAATACCGGAAAACCAACTGTGCAGCTTGCTTTTACCAATGATGGAACAAAAAAGTTTGCTGACATAACAAAACGAAATGTAGGACGAATTGTTGCCATAGCTCTTGATAATCAGGTGATAGAGGCTCCACGAGTCAGTGAGCCAATTCTTAATGGCAGTGCTGTCATTAGTGGTGGATTTACTACAGATACAGCTCAGCAGCTCAGTATAGCCCTTCAGGCTGGTGCTCTTCCTGTTCCTCTTACCATTCTTCAGCAGCAAAGTATTGGGGCAACACTTGGTGCTGATGCTTTGGCAAAAAGTATTTTTGCAGGGGCGCTGGGTTTGTTGATTGTTGCTATCTTCATGATTGTTTTGTACGGCAGACTCGGTGTTTTGGCAAGTATTGCTTTAATTCTTTATACGTTGTTGATACTCGCGCTCTTTAAGGCAATTCCTGTTACTCTCACTCTTGCGGGAATTGCAGGATTTATTCTTTCCATTGGTATGGCAGTTGATGCTAATATCTTAATTTTTGAGAGGATGAAAGAAGAATTGCGGAGTGGAAAAAATGAAAGTATGGCAATGGAGCTTGGTTTCTCCAGAGCATGGACATCTATTCGTGATTCCAATGTTTCAACTCTTATTACCAGTGGTATCTTATACAAATTTGGTACTGGTATTGTAAGAGGTTTTGCCTTTACACTTGCTATGGGAGTTTTAGTCTCAATGTTTTCTGCAATCGTTGTTACCAGAACATTAATTAGAGTATTTTATAAACATTAATATGAATATTATTGGAAAGAAAAATTGGTATTTTGCTTTGTCTCTTTTAGTCATTATTCCAGGACTTTT
>DASTLH010000052.1:0-4438 GCA_035715145.1 Patescibacteria group bacterium | reverse complement strand
ATTTTAAGGCGTCGGCATTCTGCTACAGCTTGCGCAATTTTCTCATTTTTTGCCGGACCGGTTGTTCCTCTGGATTCAGCAGTCATAAGAGCAGTCATAAATTCCACAGGATAATGGGCTTTGAGATATCCTGTACGATAGGCAATGGTTGCATAACAGGCTGCGTGCGCTTTATTAAATCCATATCCGGCAAAAGGAGCAATCAGTTCGAAAATATCCTCAGCTCGCTTTAATGTAAGTCCACCATGTGTTTGGGCACCACTTATGAATTTTTCTTTTTGCTTTTTCATTTCTGCTGGGATTTTCTTACCCATAGCTTTTCTAAACTTATCCGCGTCAAGCCAGGTGTATCCTGCCAAAGCAATTGTGGTGAGTAAAACGTCGTCCTGGTAGGTGAGAATACCATAGGAATTTTCTAAAATGTCTTTAAGTCGTGGGTCTGGAAAATCAATGAGTGCAGGGTTTTGTTTTCGTGCAATAAACGCAGGAATATTTTGCATTGGTCCTGGTCGATAGAGTGCTACCATTGCCATAAGGTCAAAAATAGTAGATGGTTTAAGTTCTTTAATGTAGCGTCTCATTCCAGAGGATTCAAGCTGGAAAATACCAGTTGTTTCGGCTCGAGATAAAAGGTCATACGTTGGTTTGTCATCTATGGGAACTTTTGAGATATCAATGACTTCTCCCTGATTTTGCCTGACAAATTTAAGGCATTCTTCAATAATAGTCAGGTTTCGAAGACCAAGAAAGTCCATTTTTAAAAGTCCAACGCCATCTTCGCCTACGGTGTACATGTCGTACTGCGTCACCACTTTTTCTCCATTTGGTTCTCTTTGTACCGGACAATAGTCTGTAATTGGCGCGTCCGCAATCACAACGCCGGCTGCATGGACTGAGGCATGTCTGACAACGCCCTCTATATTTTTTGAGATATCAATGAGCCGTTTGGTCTCTGGTTCTTGAAGATATGCCCGTTTTAAATCAGGGCTTTGCTCAAGTGCGTTATCCAGTGTCATAGAGTGTCCCTGCCACCCCGGGGGAATCATTTTTGAGATGCGGTCTGGTCCGGAATAGGGCATTCCTAAAGCACGACCAACGTCTCTGACAGATCCTTTGGCCTCCATGGTTCCAAATGTAATGATTTGTGCCACTTTGTCTTCTCCATATTTTTGGGTAACATATTGAATAACTTCTTCCCGTCTGACATCGGCAAAATCCAAATCAATATCAGGAGCAGAAGGTCGTTCTGGGTTTAAAAACCTTTCAAATGGCAAGCTAAAATAAAAGGGGTCAACGTCAGTTATGCGAAGACAATAGGAAATAACGGATCCGGCAGCAGATCCTCTTCCTGGGCCAACAGAAATTTCATGGCTTTTTGCCCAATTAACAAAATCCTGAACAGTTAAAAAGTAGGTAGAATACCCTTTGCTAAAAATAACCGACAGTTCGTACTCAATTCGCTCTTTAATAGTTGGTGTAATTTCCCCATAGCGCATTTTTGCCCCTTCCCAAACCAGCTTCTCAAGGTATGAGTCGTGGGTTTCATTTGGCGGTAAATCATATTTTGGCATGATCCATTTCCCAAGAGAAATTTCAACATGACACATCTCAGCAATTTTGACTGAATTACTGATTGCTTCTGGGACTTCAGGAAACTGTTCTGCCATCTCTTCAGCAGTTTTCATATAAAAATCAGGGGAGTCAATCATGGAGAGTTTCCTATTGGGTTGGTCAATAGTAGTTGCTGTTTGAATACATAAAAGAATTTCCTGTGCTTCTGCGTCTTTTTTATTGGTATAGTGGTTGTCATTGGTTGCAACAAGGGGAATTCCCAGTTTTTTGGAAAGCTCTATCAGTTTTGGATTGAGAATCTCTTGGGGTGGGACATGACTGTGTTTTTGCAACTCAAGGTAAAAATGGTCTGGTCCAAAAATTTCAGACAATGTTCGTGCCCTTTTTTCTGCTTCTTCTTGCTCTCCTTTGAGAAGCGGATCTGAGACAAATCCATTCACGCAGGCTGAAAGACAAATAAGTCCTTCGTGATGTTCTTTTAACAGCTCAATGTCAGTGCGGGGTTTGTAGTAATATCCTTCAAGATATGCTCGAGAAACAATCTTCATGAGATTTTTATATCCGGTATTATTTTCAGCAAGTAAGATAAGATGGTTGTACTCTTTATCAATGCCTGCTTCTTTAGAAAAGCGAGATCGTGGTGTGATATAGATTTCACATCCGATAATGGGTTTAATGCCTTCTTCAAGGCACGCTTTGTAGAAATAAATAGTTCCATACATGTTGCCGTGATCGGTGACTGCAAGAGCAGGCATACCCAATTCTTTTGCACGCTTTGCCATTGTTTTTACATGAGACAATCCATCCAGAAGAGAGTATTCAGAGTGGTTATGAAGATGAACAAAGTTAGACATACTATCTATTATACAATGACTGTCCTATTCTTGCGTACTACACCATTACTATCGGGTTGTCTTTTCACTTCGTAGAGTCCAGAATCTACGTGAGCAAAAAAGGCATTTGCTCTGCCTCCTTTATAAAGACCTCCTCCTACGCTTACTGTTGCAGAAATACGTAATCTCTCTTGGTCATCGGTAAATGGTTGTACAAGAAATGGGTGAGCGGCAATTGCTCGTCTTTGCCTCTCGGCAATAGAAAAAAGTGTTTCTTCATCGGCTACATCATACAAAAGTATTGCATATTCATCTCCACCCCAGCGTGCAACTACGTCTTCGCTTCGATTTTCTTTTCTCCCCTTTGTTTTACTTGAAAGCGTAAGACCTATTTGTACAAGGATATTATCTGCAACCGAGTGGCCGTTTTTATCGTTAATATCTTTAAAGTCATCAACATCAATAATAAGAAGGGCAAATGGTCGATTGGACAGTGTCGCTTGGTGGAGTGCTGTTCTAAATGAGTCTTTATTGGCAAGTCCTGTTAATAAATCTGTTTGTGAGCGTCGTTTGTTGTGTTCCAGACGAATGTCCTGAGCATACATTGTTCGAGCGATAATTTCCTGTGCGCCATCTGAGGTGAGATCTCCTGCTTCAATTTGATCAAAAATGCTTTTTACCCAATCACGCCTTGCTGATAATCTTTCTTCACGTAAAACTCGTTTCCTCTCATGAGGATTTAGTCTTGAAGGCCCACTTCTCTTTTTTTTCTCAGTCATGAGATTCCTTTAATTGGGCAAGGAGACGATCTTTTAATAATTGTGTATCAATTTTGACAGTGAGTTTTCTCATTGCCTGTCCAAATAAGAACATAAATACAGTTTCTTTTCCTGACCTGTATTCTGCAACAGCTTTTTCATTTTCCGCCAGAACGCTAGAAAGGATGCTGTCTAATTCTCTCTCATCGATTGAGGCAACAGTTGTTGTTTGAACAATAGTTTTAATAAGCTCTGCAGGCAAAACTGTTTCTCGATCTATCTTTTTATTAATGATTGTATTTGCAATTTTGACTGGATCAACGCCGACAGTTTTTCCTCCTTTTACTGCTTCTTCAAAATAATCTGCCAGTTTATTCTCTCGGGTAAGAATTTCTGCATTGTATTCTGATACGCCGTAGTCTTTTATGAATCTTTCTCGTTTTTCATCAGGAAGTTCTGGAAGCTCTTTTCTGAGAGTATCTAAAAACTCTTGCGTCCAGACAAATGGAGGAATATCAGGCTCTGGAAAATATCGATAATCAGCTGCCTCCTCTTTGCTTCTTTGAGATATGGTCATTTTTTTATCCTCATCCCAGCCTCTGGTTTCCTGTGCTGGACGTTCTCCTTTATCAAGAAGAGCTGCTTGTCTTTCAATTTCATAGGCAATTGCTTTTTCTACAAAGGAGAATGAGTTAATATTTTTTACTTCTACTTTATAATCTGGCAGTGCATCTGTCCCTTCTTTTCGTAAGGAAATGTTGGGTTCAAGACGCATAGCGCCTTTTTCCATATCTGCATCAGAAACTCCTAAATATCTAACAATTTGCTGAAGCTTTTGTAGGTATTCTTTTACTTCCTCAGCAGAGCTAAAGTCTGGCTCTGTGACAATTTCTACCAATGGTGAGCCAGAACGATTGAAATCAATAAGACTGACTTTTTCTCCTTTTACTGTTTCATGAAGGAGTTTGCCCGTATCCTCTTCCATATGTGCTCGTCGAATGCCAATTCTTTTGCCAGTAGAAAGGACAATGTGTCCGTTTTCTGAAAATGGCTGGTCGTACTGACTAATCTGATATCCTTTTGCGAGGTCTGGATAGAAATAATTTTTTCTATCAAATTTTGAAAGCAGAGGAATATCACAGTTAAGCGCCATGCCGATTTTAATGCAGGATTCAATTGCTTTTCTGTTGGGAACAGGAAGTGCTCCCGGTAAACCAAGGCACACAGGACAGGTATGCGTGTTGGGTGTTTCCCCAAACCATGCATTGCTACACG
>DASTLH010000051.1:0-1603 GCA_035715145.1 Patescibacteria group bacterium | reverse complement strand
ATGTGCAGTGTTATTGCATCAAGGGCAGTATTTCCGGAGCCAAAAATTTTTGTAACATTTTCAAGTTGAATCATTACTGCGTAACCTCTAAACGACCAACGTCCATAAGCCAACCGGCATGCTGTGCGGCCTGAGTTTCACCCCAGACTTTTACTTGTTTATTAACAAACTCACTTAAATCAACAATAGAAGAAGTCATGTAAACATTCTGACTATCTCCTCCTGGTCTTACTAAATGATACTGACCTTCTCCATCAATTCCCCCTGACTGAAGTGTCCCCTCAGCTGTGTCTTTAAAGGTTGAAGTATCATTAGAGCCATAAATTTGTCCTTTTTGAATGCCAGCAGAACCGGCAGTTGAGGATGTTGTAGACGACTTGGAAGCAATTGGAGCTTTCTGAGAAACAAGAAATCCAGTACCTATTCCTAGAAGAATTACGCCAATAAAAAGAAGCATAATCTTTGGAGTTAATAATGAGCCACTCTGGCCAGTTTTAAGATCGTGAAATACTTGTTCTTGTTCCATGCAAATTAACCTCCTTATTTAAGTAAAGCACATTTGGTTTTGTTTGGCAACATACCTTGGCCCGAATCTGTAGCTATTTACTTATAAGTCTTCCAAGAGCAATAAGACTGAATGCTGCAAAAACAACAAACAGTTCTTTTACAAAGTAGAGAACCATAGAATGTAAGTTTACCATGAAGAAAAAGTAAGAACTGTAAGAGAATTCTTATAAGTTTTACTTTTCAGCTTTCATAAGATATGTCAGATTTTCTGCAAACCAGACGAAGGGGAAAGGACTTGTTTCATGAGAATACTGGTAAACATTAACCGTGGAAATTGACTGGGAAACGTCTCTGAAAGAATATAAAGTAATTCGCTAAAATGAGCCTTCCCAGCGGCAAATCGTGCAATTTCGGCATAGGTACATCCAAGTCCATAGGGCAACCCATCAACAAGATGCATAACCTTTTTTTCTAAAATAACTCGTTTCTCAAGATATGATTCTTTCATAATGAGTGCCTCAAAATCCTGTGCAACTTCACTAAAAAAATCAGAATAATTTGAAAAGGCCAAAGCTTGTGTTCCAAAAAGTGGAGCAAGCATTTTTGAAGTAGCAGCTGCTTCTTTCTGCTGAGACTCCTGGACAATGTTGGAAAAGGTGTCAAAAAATTCTCTGTCGATTCCTGCCATAACTGACTTTGGCAGCTGTTCATGTTTTACCATTACCCCTTTTACTCCTTCTCGTATCCCGATTGTCACAATAAGAAGTTTTGCATTGACTATTGCCAATTTTGAAACAGTATCCAGTAAATCGTCTTTTTCTAAACCATGCAATCTGTGAAGGTATTCCTGCATTTGACTGGACGCATAATAAATCTCCTGAAAATCTTTTGTTGTAGTTGCCAATAATTCTTTATATGAATTCTCAAAATAATCACTTTGAATATTTCGTTTTACTTTTTCCCACATATAGGAAAAGTATTCTTCAAAATTAGCAATGTATTGAAAGACAAGTGGGACTAGAGAAACCTGAAATGTAGATTGGATATCTGTATAAATCTCTAAAATTCTTCCGCTGGCTTGTTCTTGAGAAATTGG
>DASTLH010000050.1:0-1692 GCA_035715145.1 Patescibacteria group bacterium | reverse complement strand
AAAAATTTAAACCGTGAATCCTTATATGCTTCTTTTTCAATAACAACTGTTTCTTTATGTTGCGCAACCCAACCAGTAATTCCTTCTCCTTCTTGAAGAACAATATTCCCAAGTGCATTTTTATGAGATTTTAATGAGCCAACAAGAGTTAATTGTTTTTTCTCTCTATCAAAAAAATAAATAAGACATGAGTCAGAAGGAATAACAAAGTGGAAAATAGAAATAATTTTTTTAGAAAATCTGAAAAAGAATATTCATTAAAAACAACAATCTCAGAAAGAAGATTAATAATCTTAGGCCATGAAGAAGAATTCTGCATAAAACCTTTGCAACTCTATCACGTTTAGTTTGTGATTTCAAGCAGGATTAATCAAAATATAATTCAGGGTTTGCTGTAAGATCTTTCCAAGAAGAAACTTCAGTTTTTTTGAAAAACGCTGCAGAAGCAATCATTGCTGCATTATCAGTACATAGTTTTCTCTCCGGTACAAAGAATGAAATAGTACGATCTTCCTTATGTAGCGCTTCTTTAAATGCATCTCTGAGTGTCTGATTTGCTGCTACTCCTCCTGAAATAATGATTGATTTTGCGTTATGTTTTTGGGCGGCAGAAAGAGTTTTCTTAACCAAAACCTCAATGATTGCATCTTGGGTTGCAAAGGCAAGAGAATTTTTCTCTTTTGGAATATCTGATAATTTTTCAGTCTGGCGAAGGACAGCTGATTTGAGCCCTGAGAAAGAAAAATCAAAAGCCTTATCATATAGAAGAGGACGGGGAAATGTATATGCTTTTTTATCTCCTAATTTTGCTGCTTCTTCTATTGCTGGCCCTGCAGGATAGGGAAATCCAAGCAGACGACCTACTTTATCAAACGCTTCTCCCGCAGCATCATCTCTTGTCCCTCCAAGCCAGGAAATATCCTGGTGACTTTTCATAAGGACTAAATCTGTGTGTCCACCAGATACGATAAGGGCTATAAGAGGAAATAAGATGGGGCTATATGATTGTGTTGGGGTTTCAACCCAGTTTGCATAGATATGGCCAAAAAGGTGATTAACTGGGATAAGGGGTTTGTCCCAAATCCATGAGAGTGTCTTGGCAGTTTCTACTCCAACAAGAAGGGATCCAATGAGGCCTGGTCCATACGTGATTGCTATAGCGTCAATATCTGGCGCTTGTCCTCTCTTAAAAGAGATCTGAGCTTGAGTGAGGGCATCATAAATAACAGGAATAATATATTTACTTTGATTTCTGGCTGCAATTTCAGGGATAATGCCTCCTGTTTTGGCATGAAGATTCATTGATGTGGAAATACTGTTTGAAAGAAGTGTGACATGACTGTTGTCACTTGAAGTTTCAACAACTGCTGCCGCTGTTTCATCACAGGAGGTTTCTATCCCGAGTATTTTCATAAGTTTATGAGGATACTGTCGCCAACTTGGAAATGATATTTTTCAGCAATTCCTGCTTTTACCTCCAAAACGCCATCAGCTGCTTGTGTTGGAGTATATACAGTGAGTTGCTCTGTTGGATTTTTAGGGTTTTGAACGTTTTGGAAAATAGTAACAATATGCTTATTGTTGATATAGATGATATCTATAGGGAATTTCATATTTTTCATCCAAAATCCATAGAAATCTGCTTTGTTAAATACAAAGTACATACCCTCATTGTCTGCAAGGGATTTTCTA
>DASTLH010000049.1:0-6280 GCA_035715145.1 Patescibacteria group bacterium | reverse complement strand
ACTTGCTTTGATGAGTGAGGCACAGGCATTTATTATGGCTTCAGTTGATGAAGATTTTGGCATAACACCTGTTGAGGCAATGGGAGTTGGCACACCTGTTATTGCCTACAAGTCAGGGGGACTTTTGGAATCAGTTGTTGAAGGAAAAACAGGATTTTTCTTTGATAGTTTGCGTGAAGAGAGTCTTAAGCAGGCAATTAAAAAAAATCAAAAAAAGAATATTGATTCAGCTGATTGTATTTCACAGGCAAGAAAGTTTTCTCAAAAAGAATTTATTGCCAATATAAAAAAAGTTATTTCTTCTTTATCAACAGGTCTTGTCAAAGAGTAAAAGAAAGCGTATAACCTACTGTATGCCAGAACGAAATACCACTTCAAAAGTACGAGGAGAATACCTTGATCATCGTCAAGAAACTTTTCCTCAAAGTGTTGCTGGACTTTCTGTCCCGGCAATTTCACGTGTTTTGCATAAATATGACGGCTATAAGAGGCTTCTTGATAACCATAGTCAATCAGAGATAGGCTTTGACTTTGACCGAATGGTAGGAGCAATCCCTGTTGTGCAACGACTGGCTCAGGATAGAAATTTAACAGCCGAGGGATTGTCAAAAGACGAACGAAGAGCACTTCGTCGTGCGGCAAAAGCTGGCGCGAAATATCTTGATATTCCTATAGTAAGACATTTACAGGGTATAGATGCAGGACTTATTTTGGCAACAGTGATTCCTCCTGTTGGGTATGTTGGAAGACGGCTTTTGAATAGAACTATTGACAGACAGGTGCCTGAAAAAATCCAGGAAAATATTGAAATGATAGGGCGTCAAATCGGACGATTTGAGGGAGTTGCTCGTGTTGTAGGAAGTTTTGAAAATCCAAGAGAAGCATGGAAAGGGGATTTAGTGCATGTTTATCAAGATATTCTTGCACGTGGCACTTTTTTTGCAGACCAGGGACTTTCTCCTGCTCAGGCAACAGCTCGAGCGTTAAAGGAAGTGTTGGGAGAAGTGCTTGCTCCAACAGAAGCACAAAAATACCCATTCGTACAGCGGCTTCTTGGAGAATTGAGGAAAATGCAGCCATTACCAGAGGTTCCCGAAAATGAAACAGTGTTGGCAATTGCTTCCCCAATTATTATGGAAATTTTTGAATCTACCCTTGGCGTTGATCATACACATTCCCAGATAATTGAAGCAGATTTGAGAAAACATGCTGATTGGAAGCTGCGATGGGGGAGAAGAGCTATTGGTGCGCCTGGTGCAGGAGTTAGTTATGAAATAAAACAATTGCGAGCACTGAGAAATACAGGCCCAAATCTTATCCGAGCACTTACAGAAGTATTGCCAGGAAACGGATCCCAATTCAAAAAAGAGTTTGCCGCATTTCTAGCTCCCTTTAAGGCAAGATAATACTTCTTATTCTTACGAGGCTCATACGCGTCTTTGGTACTGTGTTTATGTTTTTTCTTTAGACTAAAATTGTCAGAAATGTCAGAAACGATATATAAAATTAGTCAGTTTTTGTCCAGCAGGTGTCAAGAAGAAATGTACCAGTAATCTACGATAGATATATGAATAAGTTCCAAAAATTTTTGATGTCAGACAAAATAATTCTTTATTTTTTCCTTCTTTTTGTTATTTTCTTATTTTTAAATATATCCTTACCAAGTGTTCTTTGAGACTCCTGTCAAGGGGAGACGATAGGAGTCTCAAGATCCTAAGAAAAAGGAGGTGAATAGCTATGACACATGAACAAGAAGGAGTATCAGCGCCAACTCAACCAGCACATGAAGCACTCACATTGGAATGGCCTAAAAGAGCAGATGTGTACGAAATGCAGTCGTCAATACCCGGAAGACGAATATTGATTCATGATATTGAGGGTGAAATTGCTCAAAGAGAACAATCTTCTTCTTCGTTACAACCTCTTTTACAACAACAATAATGACTTCAGGATAATTGCTTTTACGATAAAAAGTAAAGGTAATTGTCCTATTGACAACAGGAAAAAACGGAGTACAATGAATTTCTCGTAGGATTTCTTAACTATTTCTTACTGAAATTTTATTAAATTCTAAGAATTTATTTTCGTTGTATGGCAACAGAGCAATGGACACAACAGGCAACGATGCCTGACAAGCGTTTAGCAAGACAAACTTCCCTCATGGGAAGAGTAATTAATGCGGTAACCTCTTCTACTCCTTTAACATTAGACGCAGGAGATCCTAAAGTAGATACAATCATTGGTTCTCTCACTCAAGAATTACAATTACACCCAAGTGACGCAAAGCTCGCTAGTGAATTAAGTGTGTATACTCAAGCAAAGAATCGTCATGTGAGTCCAACCTTGTTGTATTTAAGTAAAGAAATCAGTGGAATAGCCAATGATCCGTTAAAAGTGAGAGTATTGACACTGATGTCTGAATACAACCAATTTAAACTTGATGACGCAAAAACAGTACGAGCACAATGGCCACAGACTGGTCCAATGACTGCTGAATTGAAAGCTTTTACCGCTGCAACAATTGTCCCAAGTGCGCAGGAAGATAATCCATACGCACAAGTTGCACGAATGGTATCAGAAGCACTTCTGGTCAAATCTTTACAAAAACGCCTTGGAAAAGAAGCGATTACTCCTCTTGCTCTTCAAACATATCTGCGAGATATTCAACCAGTATTTGGTCAACGGATTGCAGAGGCTGTGAGAAAAGGAGTGCCTCACTATCCAGAATTTGCAGCACTGAGTGAAGCTATCGATATGTTGGGCCCAGAGTTGGTAAATCCTGTAGGCGCATTCACTGCCGAATTATTTGGAAGATCTAGACGACTTAAACTGGAAGCAGCTTCTCAGCCTGCTGCTTTGACAGAACAGGCATTTGCAGAGGTACCTGTTTTAACTTCATTGGACCTGTCAGGTCTTGGAGTTGAGATGAGTCAGCAAACACTTGTCCAAGCACCAACTGCAGAAGCGCTTTTGTATCATAAAGAAGCTCGGGAAGATATTACAACTCTGCAAGACAGAGTGAGAGGCAATAATGCATTACAAGCAGCTGGTGTTGATTTTAGAGCAGGAGAAGGGGGAATGAAAGCAGAAAGCTTGAATGGAGATACCTGGACACTTATCAAAACACGTATCTCGCCAAATGGAGTAGCATTAGAGCGATATATTTTTAGTAAGGCACTTCCACAAGAAACATATACCTATAGAAGTGGACAAGTTGTGCCGGTACGACGAGAACGACAGGTTATCTATGAAGTTCCAGTCAACGAAGTGAACGCTTCTCAAACACGAGTAACCTATAGAGAAGTTCTTCGAGGGCTCAGACCAGATGGGGGATATGGCATAGATATTCCTGGAACTCTTACTGAATATAATGCTGCTGAGACAGATTTAGCATTAATTGAGGCTGAAGATATGCTTGAGGGAGCTAACGGACGACCAGGGTTTTTAAACACAACTTTTACTTCTGTTAAAAAAATCTAATTTTTCTTCCTTGTATAATGGTTTTTTGTATGTTACTATCACAGCAACACTAAAAAGCTTATGGGGACAAGCTATACTGACAAGGTCGTCATGTCAATTGGAGGTTCACTTATCGTTCCGAACGGGGGCATTGATACCGCGTTTCTTCAAAAGCTCAACGAATTTATTCGAAAGCAACTGGCGACACATCCAAACCGCCAGTTTTTTTTGGTTATTGGGGGAGGAGCAACCGCTAGACACTATAGAGATGCAGGCCATGATGTTATTGGTCAGTTGACTGATGAAGATTTAGATTGGTTGGGAATTCATGCAACTCGTTTGAATGCACATCTTATCCGTACCATTTTTCGAGATATTGCCCATCCCCAGATTATCGAGCATTACGAAATCATTCGAAAAGTGGAAGAACCAGTCGTTGTTGCTTCCGGATGGAAGCCGGGTTGGTCCACAGACTTTGACGCAGTCATGCTTTGTGAAGATTACGACGTCCGCACCATCCTCAACCTCTCCAACATCCCACAAGTTTACACAGACGATCCCAGAAAAAATCCAGACGCAAAGCCAATAGATAAAATGAGTTGGGAAGAGTTTCGAGAGCTTGTCGGTGATGAGTGGAAGCCGGGAATGAATGCTCCATTTGATCCAATTGCAGCAAAACGGGCTCAAGATTTAGGAGCAAAAGTGATAGTTATGGATGGAAATGATTTTGAAAATATTGAAAACTATTTTGAGAATAAGCAATTTGTTGGAACTGTTATTTCCTAATCACGCCTGAATCTGTATAATGACTCCATGACTCTTCGGTCAGTATATCTTCATCAGTTTAGAAGCTATCCGGAAAAAAAGTTTGATTTCTCAGATACAACAACTATTATCGTTGGTCCAAATACTGCCGGGAAAACTAATTTAACTGAAGCTATTTTTCTTCTTTCGACAGGGAAGAGCTTTCGGGGTCAAAGCGATAGTGAGCTCATTGCATTTGAAAAAGATATTGCACGGGTGGGAGGATTGGTTGAAGAAGAGGATGGAAAGACAAAAATTGAAGTGGCAGTATTGTCTCCTGCCGCAACCAATGGACGTTTTGGCAAAAAATACTTTATCAACGGAGTGGCAAAAACACGCTTGAGCTTTCGGGGTGTTTTGCCCACAGTTTTGTTTCGCCCAGAGGAATTGGATATTGTGATTGCTGGACCATCTCTTCGGCGGGAATTTTTGGATACTGTTTTAGAAACCGTTGACAGAGACTATTATCACGCACGAATTGCCTATGAAAAGGCGCTTCGTCAGAGAAATGCACTTCTTGGTTTGGCCAAAGAAACAGGCAGAAGAAACACTAGCCAGTTTTCCTACTGGGACAATATGGTGATAACTCATGGACAAATAATTAGCCAAAAACGACAAGAATTTATTGAGTACTTAAATAGCGCACAAAAAGAGGTTATGGATATAACGGTTGGGTATGATCATAGTATTATTTCTGAGGAGCGTCTTGCCCAGTATTCAGATGCCGAAGTAGGGGCAGGGACAACCTTAGTCGGGCCGCATCGAGATGATTTTTTTATTACCACTTCCCAAAATGGACAAGAAAGAGATGTGAAACAATTTGGGTCCCGCGGACAGCAGCGATTAGTTGTTCTCCAATTAAAACTTTTACAGATTGCGTATGTGTCAGAAAAACTAGGGAAAAAACCGTTGTTGGTTTTAGATGATATTTTTTCAGAATTGGATAGTGGGCATATTGATTTGGTACTTGCCAAAACTCATGGTCAGCAAGTGATTTTGACCACGACCCATAAAGAATTTATTCCAGAATCGCTGCAAGATTCGTCTATGATAGAATTAAAAAAGTATGATTAAGCAGTTTGATACCAATGATTTGGCAAAATTGTATGTTCCTTCTTCAACCTCTCATAAAGGACAAAACGGAAAGCTTCTTTTAATCGGAGGTTCTCATTTATTTCATGCTGCTTCACTGTGGTCTTTGGATATTGCGTCGCGCATTGTTGATATGGTGTTTTATTCCTCTGTTCCTCAAAACAATCAGATTGTAGAAACACTCAAAACAGAGTGGAGAAACGGGATTATCGTGCCTAGAGAAAGTCTGGAGGATTATATTAAAGAGGCAGATTGTATTCTCTTGGGTCCTGGCATGACAAGAACTGAGACAGTAGACAGATCCCGCTCCATTGGTTCGCTCAAAGAGCTAAGCTCCATGACTGATGAAGGAGCACAGACGTATTTTTTGACAAAATTTCTTTTAGAAAAATACCCTGAGAAAAAATGGGTGATTGATGCAGGTGCACTTCAGATGCTGGAGTTGTCCAGTCTTAAAAAAACAAAAGGGAATGTAGTATTAACTCCTCATATCTTGGAATTTGAAAGACTTTTTGGGCTTGATCCGCTTTCATCAAGTGTTGAGGATATGGCATCTTTGCACAACTGTATTATTGTTTTAAAACGTCATGCAGATACGGTCTGTAACAATGCAGAATGCGTTTTGGTTGAAGGAGGAAATGCCGGCATGACAAAGGGCGGGACAGGAGACGTATTGGCAGGACTTATTGCAGCACTTGCGTGTAAGAATGATTTGTATCTTGCGGCAAAATGTGGGAGTTACCTGAATAAAAAAGCAGGGGAAAGCCTGTATAAAAAACAAGGATTGTATTTTAATGCGAGTGATTTGGTAGGAGAAATTCCAAAAGTCATGAGAGAGCTTATCTCTCCAGACGGTCTTTAAGATTGGTTAATTGAAGGGTAATAAAAACAGCCAGGACAGTCACGACAATTGCGTAGACCCCCA
>DASTLH010000048.1:0-4403 GCA_035715145.1 Patescibacteria group bacterium | reverse complement strand
TATTGAAAAGAGACCACCAGAAGTGTTTGATATCCTTGAAGAAATTACAAGAAACCACCCAGTGCTTCTCAACCGTGCTCCTACCCTTCATAAATTGGGTATTCAAGCATTCTATCCAAGACTTATTGAAGGATCAGCAATCGCACTTCACCCTTGTGTCTGTGCTGGATACAATGCTGACTTTGACGGAGACCAGATGGCTGTTCATATTCCTTTGTCAGAAAAAGCACAAAAAGAAGCTATTGAGTTGATGATGCCAAGAAATAACTTGCTCAAACCAGCTGATGGAACCCCAATTACCCTTCCAAACAAAGAAATGGCACTTGGTATTTATTACATGACAAGTATGGAAGAAAGTGCACGTCGAAAAGACCTTCCAGCATTTTCAGAGACTGCAGATGTTTTGATGGCATACAACATGGGCCACTTAAAGCTTCGAGAACCTCTTACTGTTCGACTAGCAGATGGCTCAGTTATCGAAACAACAGTTGGAAGACTTATGTTTAATGAAAGTCTTATTGAAGGTATGTCTTTCATGAATGAAGCTGTTAAAGCATCTGGAATCAAAAAGCTTATCACGAAAGCTCTCAAACATTATTCATCTGATGAAGTAGCAGATTTAATTGACAGGATTAAATCACTTGGATTTAAAGGATCAACAGTTTCTGGAATTTCAGTATCTGTGTTTGATAATCAGATTGTTGCAGAAAAAGATATGCTTATCGGAGAAGCAGAAAAGAAAGTTGCTCAAATTGAAGGTGAGTATCAAAAAGGACTTATTACAATCGAAGAGAAAAAGAGACTTTCAAATGATGTGTGGCTTAAAACAACAGATGATCTTGCAGACAAAACCTGGAATGCAATGAGAGAAGATAGTGTTATCCGAACCATTATTAACTCAGAAGGAGCTCGTGCAGGAAAAGAACAGCTCAAACAGCTTTCAGCAATGAGAGGTCTTATTCTTGACCCAATGGGTAAAATCGTTGAATTGCCAATTAAAGGAAATTTCCGACAGGGATTGTCAATTTTTGAATACGTTGCATCAGCAAGAGGTTCTCGAAAAGGTCTTACCGACTCAGCTTTGAAAACAGCTAATGCAGGATATCTTACCAGACGTTTGGTTGACGCTTCTCATGAAGTGATTATTAGAGAAGAAGATTGTGGCTCTACAGATGGAATCTTAGTTGTTGCAAACGATCCAGAAAGAACAGCAGCATTTGCAGATAGAATCATGGGAAGAGTTGCTTTGGAAGCAGTTTCAAAAGGCAAAAAAGTATTTGTTGAAGCAAACGAAGAGATTACAGAAGAAAAAGCTAAAGAAATTCAGGAAGCTGGAATTGAAGAAATTACTGTTAGATCACCATTCACCTGCAAGCTCACTTATGGACTTTGCCAGAATTGTTATGGTTGGGACTTCTCAACAAAGAAATTAGTAGAAACTGGCGTTCCAGTTGGAGTTATCGCAGCACAGTCAATTGGAGAGCCTGGAACACAGCTGACCATGCGTGTGAGACACTTTGGAGGAGTTGTGATGAGTGACGTGACCCAAGGCCTTCCAAGAGTTGAAGAGTTGTTTGAAATGAGAACACCAAAGAATCTTTCTCCTATTGCTGAAATTCCAGGAAAAGTCAGTATTGAAACAACAGAGGATGGATACAAGATTATTGTTAAAAATACCAGAATGAAGCCAGTTGAAGTACAGGAATACTTTGTTCCATTGGCAGCAGAACTAGCAGTGAAAGAAGGACAGGAAATAGCAGCTGGAACAGCATTTGCACGAGGATATCTTGATCCAAAAGAAATCATTAAAGTAAAAGGTATTCGACCTGCACAGCAATATATCCTTACCGAAGCACAAAAAGTGTACGAGTCACAAGGAATTGCTATTAATGATAAACATTTTGAGATCATTTTGAGAAAAATGTCTGACAAAGTTGTTATTGAAACAGTTGGAGACACGCCACTTATTCCAGGAGACTTTGTGACTGCAACTAAGTTTGAAGAAGTGAATGCAGAAACACTCTCTCAGGGTGGAGAACCAGCAACAGCACGACTTGTTATCTTGGGTATCACCAAAGCAGCTTTGTTCTCAGACAGTTGGCTCTCAGCAGCTTCATTCCAAGAGACAACCAAAGTTCTCACAGAAGCAGCACTGGAAGGTCGAGAAGATAGACTCGTTGGACTCAAAGAAAACGTTATTATTGGAAGACTTATCCCAGTTGAAGGAAAGGCACTGGTAGAAGAAACAGAAAGAATTGAGGATATGGAAATGGCTCCTCTTGGAACTGCGCTTGAAGTTGAGCCCCAGCCTACTGTATAATTGCACAACTATGCCAACACTATCACAGCTTGTTAAAAAAGGAAGATCAAAGAAAATTAAGAAGGTTAAAGCAACCGGACTTCGACGATCTTATAATGCAAAAGACAGAATTTACAACAATAATGAATCTCCTCAGAAAAGAGGCGTAATTACTTTGGTTAAAACCATGACTCCTAAAAAACCTAACTCAGCTCTTCGAAAAGTAGCAAGAGTAAAGCTTTCCAACAGAACTGAGGTTACTGCATATATTCAAGGAGTTGGCCATAGTCTTTCAGAACACGGAATCGTTTTGGTAAGAGGCGGAAGAGTAAAAGATTTGCCAGGTGTGAAGTATCACATTGTTAGAGGCAAGTTTGATTTGCAGGGAGTACAGGGACGAACGACAAGTAGATCAAAATATGGAGCAAAAAAACCAAAAGGAGGAGCAGCAGCTAAATAATCTATGAGAGGCAAAAGAGCACCAAAACGAATTATAGAGCCAGATAAAATCTACGGAAATGTTATTGTTACAAAATTCATCAACCGAGTGATGAAAGATGGCAAAAAAACTGTTGCAGAAAAGGTTGTTTATAATGCATTTGAGCTTCTTAAAAGTCAGGGAAAAGACCCAATGGAAGTTTTCGCTAAAGCAATTGAAACAGTGTCCCCAAAAGTAGAAATTAAGGCTCGACGCATCGGAGGAGCAAACTATCAGGTTCCAGTTGAGGTAAGAGGCGAAAGAAAAGTTGCCGTTGCTATTAAATGGATCCTCGAAGCAGCTGAGGCACGTCCAAATAAAGAATTCCATACTTTTAGTGAAAAATTGGTAGCAGAATTTATGGCAATCTTGGCAGGTCAAGGTTCAGCAATTCAGAAGAGAGACAATACCCACAAACAGGCTGAAGCAAACAAAGCTTTTGCTCACTTCAGGTTCTAATCTTCCCCCACTCTTGAAATAACAGGTCTAATCTGAGATCATAAAGCAGCAATGAAGAAATCCCTTGGTGTAATTTTGGTCTTTTTTATTGTTGGTGGAGCATATCTTCTTTATTCATTCTCTCTGCAAAATTCTTCATATAATGGGTTGCCAACGGTTGCGTGTATTGATGCAACGCAGCCTCTTAAGCAAAATTTTACCTTTCGTCTTGCAATACAGATCAAAGGAGAAAATATCTCTATACCTTCTCATATTGGGTATGATAATGGAAAATGTCTTCGTTCGTTGTACACAAATGATGCAACCGGAGAAGTGTATGTGAACGCAAATGACAGTACTCAATTTACTTTAGGAAATTTTTTCCAAACATGGAAAATGACTTTTAATTCTCATCAGCTTTTTTCTTATTCTACAGATCAATCTCACAAGATTACTGTTTTAGTGAATGGAAAAGAAGTGACTACCTATGACTCAACACCACTTCACAAGGGAGACATTATTTCAATTTCTTACGAGTAGCCTTTTTAGGGAAAAGAAACCTCCAACAAGTCTTTATTATTTGAGGTAAATATCTATCGATAGTAAGCATGTCTGCGGAGTTGATGATGAGTGAAAATGAAATCCCGTAGAGCATGAGGTGAGGCCAAAGCATTTCTTTGAAATATAAAAGCGAAAGAGTGATAAAAAAAAGAGAAATAAGAACAGTGAGCCTTTGAGCAAATCCGAGTACTATAAATAGACCAATAACTATTTCAGAGAGACCAGCTCCCGAGGCGATAAATTGTGCAGAAGCATGGAAAAAATCATGTAAATGATACTCATTGTATACTTCAACAGATAATAATTGATGCTGGAATTTTATTGACCAGCCAGCGTATATAAGAGCAAGGCCATAAAGAATTCGTACCACTGGAATTTCAAAACTTCTCAGATTTTCAATATGGGTAAACCATGCTTTTTTACCAAAAAGCACTCTATCAAATGAAACAACTCGAGATCCAAAAAGTAAGAGAACAATCAATTCTCCTAGATAGTTGAGGTAGGTCAACATGTATATCCCAAAAAAATTAGTAATATACATAAAAATTAGTAGACCAATAAGCCCTGCTGTTTCCACAAAAATGCCAAAGAAAATCATAAGAGAAAGTGCAAAGAGGATAAAACGGA
>DASTLH010000047.1:0-3545 GCA_035715145.1 Patescibacteria group bacterium | reverse complement strand
CAAACTGTATACCGAGCACGAAAAATTCAAAGATTTTTGACTCAACCAATGTATGTGGCAGAAATTTTTGGAGGTCCTCCAGGACGATACGTCAAAATTGAAGATAATATTCGAGGCTTTAAAGAAATTCTCGAAGGAAAGCATGATGATCTTCCAGAACAAGCTTTCTATCTGGTTGGAACCATTGAAGATGCTATAAAACAAGCAGAAGAATTAAAGAAAGCAGCAAAGAAATAACATGCTTCACGTCCAAGTTGTTACACCTGAAAAAGTTTTAATAGACCAAGAGGCAGACGAGATTATTGTCCCCACTACTGCCGGTGAACTCACTATTCTTCCCCATCATGTCCCCTTAGTTACCCAAATTGCAGAAGGAGAATTGGTTGTCAAAACTCATGGCAAGTCAGAGAGTATTGCATTAATGGGTGGATTTCTGGAAGTGACCGCTAAATCAGTAAGCATTCTGGCTGACTACGCTGCCCTAGGAAAGGACATTAGTGTCATAGCGGCAGAGGAAGCCAAAAAGCGTGCAGAAAAGGCTATGAAAGAGAAAAAATCCGATGTAGATTTTGCAATGGCAGAAGCAGAATTCAGACGGGCAATTTTAGAACTCCGCGTTGCCAACCGCAATAAAAGCCACTAAGAACAAAATTCCCCTGCTACTCCCTTATTTCCCAAACAATTGGGTGTAGAATTCGTCTCTATCTTCTTGAGAAAGAAGTTCTATGCCAGACTCCTGAAGTTTTTCTCGCACCACAGAGGGTACAGAAAGAGATTCTTCAAAAAGTTTTTGTATTTTTTCTACTTCATCATCTGCTGCAATTCTATTAATAGAAATTTTCCCACACTTTGGACATTCATGCACTAGCATCAACTCACCATTTCTTTTCCCCTCTTTCTTAAATGTCAGGCCAATTGGTTTCATACATCCCTGACAAGAAGCACTTCTGTCTCCTGTTTTTTCATCAACATGCTTTGACCACAAGCAGCTTGGGCAATGATTTCTATTGTGGGTGCCAATAAGACCAACACTAATAACTTCTGATCCACAGTGACAACAACTAAACACAGCGCTTGTATTCATATGGCTATTGTAAAACTTTAAGATAGTGAAGTCAAAATAAGAAGAAAAAATTAGTGCTGAGTGGCCATGGTGACAAATTCTCTAAAAGGTATTTTATTCCCGCCCCCGATTCTTGCCCATTGCATCTGTCCGTCAATTTCTCGTTGTCCAAAGATATCTCCAGAAAGTCGCCCGTCATCTTTTACATATACTAAAGCCATTCGCTGGGTTCCATCAGGGACGTCAAAGGAAAGTTTTTTATATGGTCCATTTAATTTATCAGGCTGATCATAAGTTGTGGCAACATGCAACGAAAATCTGTCTGCATCAAAAATTCCTCGAAGCTCTGTTGGAACTTCTGTTACATCATCAGTTTTTCGCTCAAATACTGCTCGGGTAAAAGCATCAAACCTCATCTGCGCTACCTCTTTTGCCATTCGTATTGTGCCAAATTGAGTTCGTGTTACTTCTCCTCGTTGTTCAAGAATTGCAATTGTTACATCATCAGAACCACTAAATCCATGCGCTCTATTTTCTAGATCCCGAGCCCAAAGACTCATCTCAAGCCAAGTTTGTCTTTCAGGTTCTGCAAGTCCAAATTCGTAGTAGGTTGATTCTTCTCTTTGTGCCATGGGGAAAACTATACCATTGAAGCATTTTTCTGTCAATCAATATTATTTTGACAAAAGCGGGTCAACAATTTTATAAACTTCTTCAAGAGACGTCGTTGTCATCAACTGTGCTCTCAAATCTGAAGCGTTAGCAAATCCATTCACGTATATTTTAAAATATTTTTTTAGCACCTGAAACGGTTTTTCATCCTTCCAGGTCTCAACATACAACTTCGTGTGAGACAACAAAAGCTGTAATCGTTTTTCTAAAGAAACAGTTTCTATATCTACCTGCTCATTAAACAACCAAGGATTATGAAAAACTCCTCTGCCAATCATAACGCCATCAACTCCATAGGTTGCCACTTTTTCTTTTGCCTCAGAGAGGCTCATGACATCTCCATTGCCAATAATAAGTGTTTTTACCTCCTTTTTATTTCGCATCTCCACAACATTACCAATTTCTTCCCAATTAGCAGGGACAGCGGACATTTGAGCAGCTGTTCTGCCATGAATGGTTAAAGCTGAGATATCCTGACTTAAAAGAAAATCAATCCATTCTTCCCGTTGATTTGTTTTAAATCCAAGGCGAGTTTTGACACTCACAGGCAGACCTCCTGACCCTTCTTTGGTTGCCTGAATAATTTCTGCTGCAAGGGTATGATTATTGATAAGAGCAGAACACGCTCCTTTTTTTATGACGGCAGGCTGAGGGCAACCCATATTAATATCAATGCCATCAAAACCCATTTCGCCCAGCTTTTTTGCTGCTTTAAAGTAATTTTCCGGGGTCAGCCCCCAAATTTGGGCAATCAATGGCTTTTCCCCAGGAGTAAACACCAACCGTTGAGCTACCTGATGTCGCCCCACAGAAAAGAAACCATCAACATTGGTAAATTCTGTAAAGGATACGTCCGGCCTGCCACAAGAATTAATAATCTGACGAAAAACAGTATCCGTCACATCCTCCATCGGTGCTAAAACAAAAAAAGGTTTTGGTAATTGTTGCCAAATCATATTATAGGATTATACCCGAATTGAGGCTATTTTGCCACCGGTACTATCCCAAATTTCTGAAGATAAACAGTAATTTTTTTTATCGGCAACCCGACTACCGTGTCGTATTCTCCCACAAATCGCTCTATGTGAGTCTCATTCATATCCTGAATCGCATACGCGCCTGCTTTATCCAATACCGAGTGCGTAAGAATATATTGGATAATATCCTCCTCTGAAAGATGTTTTATATACACGTCAGATATATCCACATCCTGGTATGCTTGATTATTAGTCGTATCTATAAGACTAAATCCGGTTATCACGTTGTGTTTCTTACCACTTAAATTTCTCAGCATATGTTTTGCCTCATCAATATCTTTTGGTTTTCCTAATACCATATCTCCCAAAACAACAAATGTATCTGCACCTAAAATAACTGCGTTTTGAAAACTTTCAGCAACAGATCTTGCTTTTCCTAAAGAAAGAAATTTTGCTAAATCTTCTGGAGATAGTGGAAGAGACATATCCTCTTCGTAATTACTCGTTACAACAGAAAAAGTAAATCCTGCTTTCTCTAAGAGTTCTTTTCTTCGTGGCGAACTTGATGCCAGAATTAATTGTTTCATACCCCTATTATACCTCACTATTTGCCTTAAAGCCTGAAATTTCATACAATTGTATCCGTTGCCGGAGTAACTCAGGGGTAGAGTAGCTCTTTCGTAAAGAGCAAGTCGTGGGTTCAAATCCCACCTCCGGCTCACATCTGGACGAATCAAAAAAAAGGTGTACAATACCAATATGGCAACGTCACGACTCAACAGAAACGCCGAGAAAAAAAGCCTCAAAAGAATTTTCCTGACCCTTACCGGAAT
>DASTLH010000046.1:0-1964 GCA_035715145.1 Patescibacteria group bacterium | reverse complement strand
TATAGTAATAGGTATCTGGTGGACAAGTTGGAATATACAAAACAGGCCGTTCCCCTGTTTGTCTGGCTCGTTCAATAATTGCGTTTATTCGGTGTATTGTTGTTTCATCAGGTTTATAAAAAAACTCAAAATCTTCTATGGTGTGAGTAGTCCCATCAGTTCCTGCAACAAATCGAGGTTTGTGATTTATTTTTCTCTCAGCAAACCACGCGCCAGAGAGAAAACCTTCTGAGCTTTCCTCTTCAGTTGGTTTGGGTGTTGCGTCAAGAAAATACGTGGTTTGTCCAATGAGAAATCCCCATGCTTTTCTAAAACTGTCAAAGCGCTGGTCTCCTGTTTTTTTCATGCCGCCAACAGTTGCTACTTGATACCCTTTTTCTGCAAGTAAGCTATCTTGTGGTGATAATTTTTTCTTACTCAAAATAATTTCTGTTGGAGTTTCACTTGATGTAACAACAAGTACTTGATGTGGTTGCATTCCAGTCTCAGAGAGGTAGTGTGCCAACTCTTCTTCTGTGCCAACAGCTGTTATAGGAAAACTGTCATGGTGGGCAGTGAGTGTTCCATTTCTTGTGTCTGTATCCCACTGGGTGTGTGTCCCCTTTTCAAGCCATTTTGGCGGTTTGAGCCCGTTATATTCAGTGGGGTGGGTAATAAAATTTTCTAAAAATACAGTTTCTGCAGGAGTTCTTCCCAGAAGAAAAACCTGCTCAACTCTGGTAGAGCTTATTGCTTGTTCTTGTCCTTCTATTTCTCTTTTTTGGTGTGATTCGATACTCATAAACAATAAAAAAACCTCCCATGCGGGAGGTGTCTTGGAATTCCTCCACGCAAAGTTACTGCATGACGACGACAGCAACTGGGAGGACGACGAATGTTTGTTGTAATTTCATAAGTTTTTTCATTTTAACAATCAGATTTTTTTGTGTCAATTATTATTCTGTTCCTTCTGAGCCTTTGTACAGTCCTGATACTGACAAAAGTGGCAAATCGGCAATCTTTGCAGCGTATGCTTCCATGGCACGAGAGTCACCACTAAAGACAAGTGTATTTGCCCCATACAGATTTCGTGCTACTTCATCAAATGCAACGTAAGAGGCTGCATCTTCTACAAATTTGTTAAGGAAATCATCTTCTGTTGGACTCATATTGCCGGCAAGTGTTAGCCAGAAGTCTGTCATCGCTCTTCGTTTTTCTCGTGTTTTTGTTGTTAGTTTTGCAAAGTCAGGGCTTGCTATTGCAGCTCGGACTTTTTGTGCTGTTTTTGGAAGAAGAGCTTGCCATTTTTCTTTCCCACCAGCGAGTTCCATCATGCCGGTAATTCTGACACTTGGAAGCTTTGGTCCTCCCAAAACAGTGACACTATTCATTCCTCCTTTAAGGTTGACATGGGTTTCAACTGCAGGTTGCTCGCCATAGGTTTGTGCAATCATAGTTTGAAGTTCTCGTGCAATTCTATCTGCTGATTGATTAACTTTTGCTCGATATGCCTCTTCACTCATGCCTCGTGTCGCGCTCATGTAGTACTCATAATCTCCCATACCCATAACAATATTGGGAGTAATTCCCCGTTTTGCCAGCTCTGGAAGAAGGACGCGCAGGCCATCAAGTGTATTTTGCGCAGTCCAGGCGATATCTCCGGTAAGAGGCTTGTCAGTTGCGTATTCAATTGATGCTCCCCCAGCATGAAAAAATGCATCAGGAACACAGGTTGGAATAAAAATTGTTGGATGGTCTGATGAAAGGACTTCATTAATTCTTGTTGCTTCTTCATTTGTTGGAGTATAGAAAAATTCCATACTTCTGGCAGGAAGCGTTACCATTTCCCCATAACGGGTTGGAACCTGTCTTTCAAATGGATTTCTTCCGTATTGTGCAAGCCACGCCGGAGTCAGAATGGTTGTTTCTCTTTTTGCCATTTCTCCTACAACTTGTTTTGTAAAACTGGTAGGAAATTTGTCTCC
>DASTLH010000045.1:0-9301 GCA_035715145.1 Patescibacteria group bacterium | reverse complement strand
TGACACTGCGACACGAAATTGAAACAATTTTATTTATCTTTCTGGCGAGTATGATAAGTACCATAGCCATTATTTGGCTTCATCGTCCCCAGCCACAAAATATTCCCTCATTTCACATTGTAATTCCTATTCAAGAATCTCTTCCCACAGCAACACCTACCCCAAATCCTGTCTCTGCTCCTGTTGTGAGCTTTACAGATCAGACCTCATCTGATGGCACACAAAAACTTACCATGCGTACCGTGCAAACAGGGAATATGAGAGCGTATACGTTTACTGTGAGCAACCTGACTACCAATACCGATCGGGTGATTTTCTCGGAAAATGATGCAACAGACAGTTCGTATCTTGTTCCGTTTAATGCTTTTTCAACAGATAATGCTTATGTCTATCTTGAGAAAAAAGATACCCAGAGCAATCATTTTTTTGTATTTAAAACTTCTGGTGAAAGTTTTTCCAATGGACAGGAATATCTTGATATAACCACAAGATTTACAGACTATACGTCAAATTATCAATTGGCAGACGTTACGGGGTGGGGCTCTTCAACCCTTCTTGTTGTCAATACAAAATCAGCTGCAAATGGGACAAATGCATCGTTCTGGTTTGATATGAGTTCTGAGCATTTTATTGCTCTTGCAAATTATTTTCCTTAGTTTTTTCAACAGCTTGTTTGAGAAGTTTGATTTCCTCAGTGGTAAGTTTTCTATATTTTCCAAGTTCGACATCTCCTAGGTCTATAGGGCCAAAAGAAACACGTTGGAGATCTAATAATTCTAGTCCGACTGCTTCACACATTCTCCTAATTTGTCTATTCTTTCCTTCATGAAGCGTTACTAGTAAAACACTTTTTCCATTTTTTTCATACAGAATTGACGCTTGCGCTGGCAGTGTAACTCCGTCATCCAACATAACGCCATTTCTCATTGCTTTCATTTGCTTTTCGCTTGCACTGCCTGAAATAGTGAGTTTATAGACTTTTGGAACGTGGTATTTAGGGTGAATCAGTTGATGGGTAAGTTCTCCATCATTAGTAAGAAGAATGAGCCCGTGGGTATCTTTGTCCAGTCTGCCGATAGGGTAAAGGCGAAGTGGGGAGTCAACAAGAGAAACAACATTGTCTCGTCCATGCTCGTCAGCTGTTGTAGAAATAATGCCTATAGGTTTGTTGACTAAGTAATAGACTGATTCAGGTTTTTTAATAGCTTCTCCGTTAAGAAGGATTTTGTCTTTGTGGGTATCAATTCGAAAACCAGATTCCCTCACCCGTACACCATTTACTGTTAATTCTTGTTGTTTGAGCAACTGCTTAATGCCTCTTCGAGACATAACGCCTGCGTTTGCTAAAAACCTATCAAGTCGAATGGTAGTGGTATTGTCTGCCATATGGCTATTATAGCAAGTTTACAGGTGATAATTTTCTCAAGAGAGTTTTAAAAGATAATAAAACAATTTTCCATTTGCATCTTTGGGCCTGTTGGTTATAATAAACCCATGCAGCAAAAGAAACCCTCATTCCTTTGGGTGAGTCATTCCTCCATTGGAGATTATCTTAAATGTCCCAGACTTTATTACCTTAGAAACGTATACAGAGATCCAAAAACACGAAATAAAGTAAATATTATTACCCCTTCTCTTGCCTTGGGGCAGATTGTTCATATTGTTTTAGAGTCTCTTTCTCTGCTTCCTGTTGAAAAGCGGTTTGAGAAATCCCTTATTGATCGCTATAACGAGCTTTGGACAACTATTTCAGGCAAAAAAGGAGGATTTGAGAATGAGGAAGAAGAGTTGGAATTCAAAAATAGGGGAGCAATTATGATAAATAGAGTCATGTTTCACCCCGGTCCACTACAAAACAAAGCACTTAAATTGAATTCTCCAGATGATTTGCCTCCTCGATATGTGTTTTCAGAAAAAGATGAGATTATTCTTTGTGGAAAAATTGACTGGCTTGAGTATATGCCAGCAGATGACAGTGTTCATATTATTGATTTTAAAACAGGAACAAATGAAGAAAAAGAAGACTCACTCCAGCTTCCTATTTATGCACTTCTTGTAAAAAATTGCCAAAAAAGAAATGTCAGTAAAATTAGCTATTGGTATCTTGAAAAGGATAATGAACCAAAAGAGATGCCTTTTCCCAATTTAGAAGAATCTGAGAAAAAAATTCTTGATATTGCTTTGACTATTAAAGAAAAGCGGGCAAAAAATATATTTGTTTGTCCTAAAAATGGTTGTTATGCTTGTCGACCGTTTGAAAATATTCTTTTAGGGAAAGCAATTTTTATTGGAACAAATGAGTATCAAGATATTTATATAAATCCACCAAAAGAGGAGTTGGAAAATTATGCCGAGGAAGACCTTATCCCATTTTAAATTACCACCAAAAATTATCTTCACAAAAGATGGCTTAGACGCTGTCGTGAAAGAAAAAGAAGAACTCCTTCTTAAGCGCCCGGGTGTGGTAAAAGATCTTTCCAAGGCTCGAGAAATGGGAGATTTGTCAGAAAACGGTGCCTATAAAGCAGCCAAAATGGAACTAGGGAGAATTGATGCACGTCTGCGTCACCTGTCTCATCTTATTCGTTTTGCACAAGTAAAAGAAAAATCAGATTCTGATAAAATAGATATCAATAGTAGTATCGTTATTTCAGATGGAACTACTACCAGAACGCTTGTTATTGTGGGAGAACATGAAGCAAGTCCTCTTGAGGGTAAAATTTCTCACCGCTCTCCTCTTGGAAAAGCACTTCTTGGGAAAACAACAAATGAATCAGTACTGATAGAAACTCCCAAGGGATCAATTACCTATACAATTGTGTCATTTTTCTAACATTCGTCTGCTTTCTGTTGTATTCTTAGTCATTTTTTGTGCAACTCTCGTCAAGTTTGTCTTCTCATGTTAGTTTACTCTGTTGATATGGACACAGCTGAATTACCTCATCCTCTTTCCAGTCCGCAATCTGCAGAAGATTCTGCGTTGCAAAGTCATTTACTAGAGTTGCTCGCAGTGGGCATAACAACTCTATCATCTGGGGAACGCATAACCACATATGATCCCGAACTTTTGAGGCGTTCGGTCAGAGAAACCATTTCTTTCTCAAGCGGCTTGAAGAAATAAGCTTTTTCTACTACAATGGAAGCTATGTTTAAGCCGGTTGACTCACAAGTAAGTTTGCCTGAATTAGAAGAGCAAACAATAGCATATTGGAAAGAAAATAAAACATTTGAAAAATCCATAGAAAATCGTCCAGAAACTAAAACCTGGACGTTTTTAGATGGTCCACCATTTGTTACAGGGCTTCCTCATTACGGAAGTCTTCTCTCCAGTATTCCAAAAGATTTATTTCCCAGATTCTGGACAATGAAAGGTTATCGAGTGAGACGTGTATGGGGCTGGGATTGTCATGGATTGCCTGCAGAGAATAAAGTTGAGACTAAACTTGGTTTGAAGAGTAAACGGGAGATTGAAGAAAAAGTTGGCATAAAAACCTTTATTGATGAGTGTAAGCTGTATGTGAATGAAGTCTC
Organism: Patescibacteria group bacterium; assembly: GCA_035715145.1. Taxonomy (GTDB): domain Bacteria; phylum Patescibacteriota; class Microgenomatia; order Levybacterales; family UBA12049; genus DASTLH01. Next base: position 5,770 of record DASTLH010000045.1, on the reverse strand, counting down.
AGATGAATGGGAATGGTATGTTGATCACATTGGGAGATGGGTGGACTTTAAGCATGCATACAGAACAATGGATACAGATTACATGGAATCTGTTATGTGGGTTTTTAAACAGATGTATGAAAAAGGGTACGTGTACAAAGGTCTTCGAGTTTCTCTCTATTGTCCTCACGATCAAACTCCAATTTCCAATTTTGAAGTTGCGATGGATGCAGACAATTATAAGGAAGTTACTGAAGATGCAACTACATATAAATACCAGTTGGTTGATGAGAAAGACACCTATGTTCTTGCGTGGTCAACAACGCCATGGAATAAGATTGCAACTCCTGTGTTGGCAGTAAATCCAGAACTTCTTTACGTCCAAGTAAAGCAAAATAATGAGTTTTATATTCTTGCAAAGTCTACCCTTAAAATGTTGGGAAGTGAGCCGTATGAAATTGTTGATGAATTTCAAGGACAGGAGTTGCTTGGGAAAAAGTTTGTTCCTCATTATGATTATTATAAAAATGAAGTAAAGCCAGGACAAAAAGTATTTGAAATTATTGGAGGAGAGTTTGTTACTGCTGATGAAGGAACAGGAGTGGTTACCATTGGTGCTTACGGAGAAGAAGATTTGAAAGCAATGCAGGGACAAAATGTGTATATAGAACTTCATTTGGATGAGGAAGGTATGGTTAAACCGCATGTTCCCCTTTTTGGTGGTGTTTATTACCTGAAAGCAAACAAGTTGGTTAATGAGGATTTAGAAAAACGAGGACTCATTTATAAAAATGAAAGTATAACTCACAGACTTCCTACCTGTTGGCGATGTCATACCAGGCTGTATTATGCTCCACAAAATGCATGGTATGTAAATGTTCAAATTCTCAAAGAAAAGATGAAAAAAACTAATGAAAAAGTTCATTGGTTTCCTAAGCATTTCAAACAGGGACGTTTTCTTAAAAGTATGGAGCATGCACCTGATTGGAATATTTCCAGAAGCAGATATTGGGGAAGTCCTGTGCCTGTTTGGGAATGTGAATGTGGAGAACGTTTTGTCCCAGGAAGCATTGCTGAGCTTGAAGAAGCATCTGGCAAAAAGATAAATGATTTGCACAAACCTGAGATAGATGAAGTAGTTGTTGCTTGCAGAAAGTGTGGAAAAGAAGCTCATCGTGTTCCAGAAGTTCTAGATAGCTGGATCGAGGCAGGAAGTGCTTCTTTTGCCGAGAGACATTTTCCATTCAATCCAGAATCGAAGCTGGAAGATTTCTTCCCACCTGATTATATCGTCGAATACACTGGACAAATTCGTGCCTGGTTTTATGTTTTACATGTCATTGGGGCTGCGTTGTATGAAAGTCCAGCGTTTAAAAACGTAAATGTCACTGGTGTTATTTTGGGAACAGATGGACGAAAAATGAGCAAAAATTATGGAAATTATCCAGATCCAAAAGAAATGCTTAAAAAATATGGAGCAGATGCCCTGAGGCTGTACCTTATGGGAAGTCCAGTAATGCATGGAGAGGATATTCTCATTTCAGAAGAGCAATACCGTAATCAAGTACGAGGGATGCTTTTGATTTTGTGGAATACCTACAATTTCTTTATTACTTATGCCAATCAAACAGGTTGGCAACCTCAATCAACAGACTCGGCCTCAAAAAATGTTTTGGATATGTGGATTATTACCCTTTTAAACCGTTTAGTAGAAGAGGTAACAGAGGATTTGGAAAAATACGATACAGTAACATCAGTAGAGAAACTTAAGAAATTTATTGACGAATTGTCTACCTGGTATATAAGACGAAGTCGAGATAGAGTAAATAATTCAGGAGAAGATGGAGAAGATAAAAACGCATTTTATCAGACAACATATATTGTCTTAACAACTCTTAGTAAAGTGTTGGCCCCATTTACTCCTTTTATTGCAGAAGAAATCTATAGAAATCTTACTACAGAAGAATCTGTCCATCTGACAGACTGGCCACATGCGGATACATCACTTGTTGATGAAAAACTAATGAAAGAAATGCAGTTGGTAAGAAAAATTGTAGAACTAGGATTGGGTCAGAGAAAAGAACAAAGCATTAAAGTACGACAACCTCTTCGTCAACTCAGTGTTTTAGGTTTGGAAACAGAATTACGTGAAGATCTTTTTAAACTTATTAAAGATGAAGTAAATGTGAAGGAAGTTGTCTTTTCAGAGGGAAAAGGAGAACTCCGTGTTGTTCTAGATACAAAACTTACCCCAGAGTTGGAGAAAGAAGGAAAAGCACGAGAAATTGTCCGCCAAATTCAGGAAGAGAGAAAGAAATTAGGAACATCTCTTGAAGAAAAAGTGAGCGTTATTTTGCCAGATTTCCCAGAAGAATTTGCTGAATATATTAAGAAAAAAGCATTGGTTGATTCACTCACAAAGGGTGAACAATTTGAAGTAAAACGATCCTAATGAAAACATGGCTCTCCCGCATTGACTGGCAACTTGTGATTCCTGTTGCTGTATTACTGGCGATAAGTCTGACAACTATTTTTTCTGTAAGTCAGTCGTTTTTTAGAAGTCAGTTATTCTTCGTTGTTCTTGGTGTTGTATTTTTTGTCATTTTTTCTCAAGTTCATCTACGTATCTTTGAGTATTTAGCAAAACCAATCTATTTTGTTTCTCTACTTTGTCTATTTTTTCTTTTATTTTTGGGAATTGCCAGTAGGGGAGCGATTCGTTGGCTTGATATTGCAGGGTTTAGAATTCAGTTTTCAGAAGTTTTTAAGCCGTTTCTTGTGTTGGCTCTTGCCGGGTTTTTATCCGATAAAGAAAATTTTTCACTCAACACCTTTTTAAAAACACTTGGTTTGTTGGTTCCTGTTGCATTTCTTATTTTTAAACAACCGGATTTAGGAAGTGCACTTTTATATGTTTTGGCGGCATTTCTTACATTAATTTTGTATGGATTTCCTTTGTGGTGGTTTGGTATTGGTGCAGGAGGATTTTTGGCAATTATTCCTATTTTTTGGGAATTTTTGCATCAATATCAAAAACAAAGAGTGTTGACCTTCCTTCACCTGACAAAAGACCCTCTTGGAACCTCGTACAATGCAATTCAGGCAATTATTGCGGTTGGGTCGGGTATGTTGATAGGAAAAGGTTTTGGACAAGGGACACAGTCTGCTTTGCGGTTTCTTCCAGAAAAGCACACTGACTTTATTTTTGCCACCATTTCTGAAGATTTGGGATTTATTGGCGGTTTAATAGTTATTGGTGCATTCCTTTTCTTGTTTTACAGGCTATATGTTATTTTTGATAGGACAGATGACACATTTTATAAAGTATTTATAGCAGGAGCATTTTCTCTTCTTCTTGTTCAATTTTTTGTGAATATAGGTATGAATATTGGGGTATTGCCGATTGTCGGAATTCCTCTGCCATTTGTGTCTTATGGGGGAAGTTCTCTTCTTTCTAATGCTATTTTGCTTGGGTGTCTTTCTAATATTGCTAGCCAGGTAAAACGAAAAGACGTGCTGGAAATTCGATGAATTCTCTGATATAATGACAAAATCTATGAAATACGCAGTTGTTAGTACTGGTGGAAAACAATATAAAGTCGCAGAAGGCGAGGTCCTTGAGGTAGAAAGACTCGATGTTGAGCCAGAATCAACCTACACATTTCCACAAGTTCTTCTTATTGTAGACGGTGAAACCAGAACAATTGGTGCACCTTTTGTTGAAGAAGCAATTGTGAGTGCAAAAGTTCTTTCTCAGGAAAAGGGAGACAAGATTAGAGTTGCTAAATTCAAAGCAAAAGCACGATACAGAAACGTGAGAGGTTTTCGAGCACAAATAACTAAATTACAAATAGAAAAAATAACAAGTAAAAAAGAGAAAGCAAAATAACTCTTGACAGACTGTGAAAAGTTTGGAAAAATGAAAAGAGTTTTCACAAGCATATGGCACATACAAAATCAGGCGGTACAACAAAAGGTAATAGAGACTCCAATCCTAAGCGTCTAGGCGTTAAGCTTTACGGTGGGCAAAGAGCAATTCCAGGAAACATCATTATTCGACAAAAAGGTACAAAGGTATTTGCTGGTAATGGCGTTGGAATGGGAAAAGACTTCACCTTATTTGCCCTTGTTGAAGGTGTTGTCCGGTTTACACAAAAACGGGGGAAGAAAATTGTAGAACTGATCAATGGATAATTCAGACAGACTTTTTGAGCTAGAAACACATCTTATTCAGCTTAATCCTCTCCAACCAAGAGGTGTTATAACACCAGATTCCCTTACAGAACTCGTTGACTCCATTCGTGAACAAGGTATTCTTGAACCTCTTGTCGTTGCAGATACTCCCGCAGGATATCAACTTATCGCAGGGGAAAGACGTTTGAGAGCAGCTAAAATTTTAGGGTATGCAAAAGTTCCTGTTGTTATCAAAAAGACAACGCCTCAAGGAATTCTGGAAATGTCTATTGTGGAAAACGTTCAAAGAGAAGATCTTAATCCTATCGAAAGGGCACTAGCGTATAAAAGACTTATTGATGAGTTTGGTCTTGGTACAAACGATGTTGCAAGAAAAGTTGGAAAAAGTGCCCCAACAGTTTCTAATACAATTAGACTTTTATCTCTTCCTGATGCAATTAAAGACGCATTGGTTGCAGGTGTTATTACAGAAGGACATGTGAGACCTCTGATTTCCTTGGGAGATCCTTCTCTCATGCTTGATTTATTTAAAAAAATACTCAAAGACAATAGTACGGTAAGACAAACAGAGGAAATGGCACGACAAATTAAAGGAGAACAACAGAAAAGAGAGCCAAGAACAGAAAAAACAAAAATGTATGTTCCAGAGCTTGATGAAATGGCAAAAAACCTTAGAGAGCAATATCGATTGGATAAAGTAAATATGTCTCAATCCCGAACTATGACACGAGTTATCATTGAAATGAAAGGCGATCCAACTGTTACCACCCCTAAGCTTCAAGAGCTGGTAAATAAGCTCATGGCTACTATTGAGTAAGTCTTCTTTTTAAGGTATTGAGTAACTAATTTCCCTAGGATTTACAAAAAAAAACAGAAGTTAGTTGGTGTAGGGGTTTTTAACAGATTTCATGTCATTGACTGGCCAATAAACAAACATTGATTCTCCAATAATATTTCCTTTTGGTACAAAACCCCATTCTCTACTATCAGAGCTGTATGGTCTGTTGTCTCCCATGACAAAATATTCATTTTGTGGAACAGTAACAGTGTCTCCTTCTTTTAGAAATGAGCCTCCATAGGATTTGACAGAAGAATTAAGAAATGATGACTCATCAAGCTTTTTACCATTGACATACACATCGCCATCTTTGAGCATAACTGTATCTCCAGGCAAACCGATAACTCGTTTAATAAAGTCTTTGTCTGGTTCTGGAGGTGCTTGAAAAACAATTACGTCTCCCAGAACTGGTGTGTGAAACCGCAATATGATAAGGTTGGTCAAGACATACTCCTTATCTTGGAAGTTGGGGAACATAGATTCCCCGTTTACTTGAAACGGTCTGAAAAGAAACAAATAAATAACTAAGAAAATTGCAGCTGCAATGAGGATACTTTGAATGGTATCAACGAGAAACGCATAAACCTTTCGAAGGATAAACATAATTCCTATTTTGAAGGATGTAGCTTGCTTTGTCAACGAGAATCTCTTGTGGTAAGATAATCAAACGGACTTGTAGCTCAGCTGGTTAGAGCGTTGCATTCACATTGCAAAGGTCAGAGGTTCGAATCCTCTCAGGTCCACTAGAGTTGTAAGAGA
>DASTLH010000044.1:0-4153 GCA_035715145.1 Patescibacteria group bacterium | reverse complement strand
CTCGTAGAAGAATACCGTCGTTCCTATGAATCAGGAGAAATAAATTATAGAGTTTCAAATGCAAAAGAAATTTTAGAAACTCTTAAAGCATCTTTTGCTGACGGAGAATTAAGCGAGCTTGACGGCGTTGCAATTACCTATCCAGATTGGAGATTTAACACAAGAACCTCCAACACAGAACCGCTTCTCAGACTCAACGTTGAGGCATACGACAAATCTGTTATGGAAACAAAACGAGATGAAGTTATTGCAAAAATTAAATCAGTTGCAAAGGAGGTAGAAGGAAGTGGACATTGATGAATTTTTAAAAACACGAGATCTTTCTTCCTATACCAACCTTCCTTTTATTAAAAAGGTTCCCAAACCATGGGGATATGAACTTATTTTTACCCCTGACGGCCTTGCCTACACCGGCAAAATAATTCACATTGAAGCAGGCAAACGACTTTCCCTTCAGGTTCATGATAAAAAACAGGAGAGCTACTTTTTAGCAAAAGGAAAAGGCGGAGTTATGCTGGAAAACACCCAGGGAGAACTGGAAAGAATTGAGTTAGAAGAAAATCAAGGGTACACCGTTGCAGTTGGGCAAAAACATAGACTTTTTGGCATTACAGATTGTGATATTTTTGAAGCATCAACCCCAGAGTCCGGAACAACCTACCGATTGGAAGATGATTACCAAAGACCCAATGAAACAGAAGAACTTCGACAAGACCCCAACCGAGGCTGGAATAGCTAAATTATCTTCGAAGAGCACTGACAATTGAGCTTAAGAATCTTCGTCTTTCATTTTGAGGAGCAACCATACGCTGCGCTCTTCCGTAAGCGACTGTTTGGGCGACAAAGTCTTTATTGATACCTTTTTTTGAAAGAAAATCCCAACCAAAAATTTCAGTCAAATAGATATACGCCCACAGCGCTACAGTATTTTCATTAATTTGTAATCTGTTAATAATTTGTCGTATTTCATTTGGGAAAAACCCGTTATTACCAATCTGTGAAGCAGTCCCAACAATAAAGGTATTTCTATCTCCATTTGCTCGGGACACAATAGTACCGGTACTAAAACTTGGTGTGTATACCATTGAAACCCCTGCTCTTTGAAGATTTCTCAACGTATCAGGCTCACTCAAACCAGCTGCCGGGAAATAATAATCATAATCACTAGAGAATCCTGAGATATCTCTCACTCGAATCTTTTCTTGTCCGTTTTCAGTTACTTGGCTGATTCGTGATGCTTTTCTTGGAACACTACTTGTTGTTCCCTCTATAAAGACACGCCCAGTATATCGATTTCGTGCTCGGGCATCATATTCTCTTTGAGATCCAGCTTCTTCATTATAAATAGTTACGCGAGGTCCACCTGACTTTGCTTGAAGACGCTTTGGTCGTGAATTTGCTGGACCTAATCCTCTAAATAATTCAATCATTACTCTCGCGTTATCGCCATCTCCACCAAACCCAAGTGAGTTTGACTCATCAAAAAGAGGCTCTAACGGATAAATTTCTTCACTTTCTCCCAAATCAGTAATCCAATAATCAGTAATCATCTCAACCATGGTGTAATTTAATACCCGTGGAAGCTTCAGCATAAACTGTTGTTTGCTTTCCAAAAGAAGTCTTTGAAAATCTTCTGGTTTACCACCGGTAGCTGCCACATAATTTCTAAGGTAGGAAAGAAGCTCTCTTGCAACTTTAAGCTGTTCTTTGAGACTTTCCACACCTTCTTTAAACAATTCATTACTTTCAGGGTCATTTGTCCCTAATTTTTCTTTTCCGGGACCTGTTGCATAAATAACAGCGTCTGCTCGAATTCTTCTTTTGACACCATCTGCATCCGTCAAGGTAAGAATTGTATCCAAACCTGGCCCAAATGAGTCCTCAGTCTCAACACGTTGTCCAACGATAAAATCAGTCACATTTGCTGCGATATTGGTTGCAATAATTTCCCCAAACGATCGCCCTGAAATATATCTTCGTTTTTTCTTGTCACTACACGATACTGTGAGGACATCCTCAGCAGCGTCAAGCACTAAGAGATCTGCTGGGGTAATATTCGTAACTGTTCCAAAAGGAGTAAGAGGAGTTGTTGAACCTTTCTGCAAAGGGGTTCTTCCGCTTAAAAAGTCATCTTCAGCACTACTATTAAGAAAGTTTGGCCTGGATCTCCAGGGTTTGCCAATAGCATCCTGCTCAGTAATAACGGTAATTTTATAATAAGGGCCAAGTTGCGCTGCTAAGAGGGCTGTTACCGGACCGCCACCAACAATAACCAATTCTTTCTCTACCAATTCCCCTTTTTCCGCTTTTCTCTCATCAATTTCTGCTAAGTTTGTCTCCGATGCCATGGATACTCTCTGATCAATTTTTCCCATCCATTCGCGTCTTAAATTTTTGTCTGAGAAAATTGCCCGAAGTGCTTTATCTATAGGATCATTAGGAGTAGTTAATTCTCTATCAACTTTTACGGCTGCTCTTCGTGCTCTACGTGACTGAGTCAAATTTGCAAGTCTTTCTTGCACTTCAAAGAAAAAGCCTCGAAATGGTTCTAATGTTTTTGCTCTATGTGCTGATGACAAATCAGAAGGAGTCGTTCCAAGCTCTGCAAGGATAGGACGCAACCCCTCTGTGGTAATACTGCCATCAAAAGCAACTCCTCGAGCTTCATTTAAACGATCAGTAAAACGTTGAGTTTGAGTAGCAATCCCTTGTCTTGCACCTTTAATTTCTTGTCTATCGACTGACATTATGCTAACCCCCTTCGTCTTCTCTCTTGTGGGAGGCCAATTTGTAAAGATCTGTTGTATAATTCCTTCAAATCAACTCCATACGCGTCTTTAAACCCTGCAATTGAACCAGGAGTGAGACTTTGAATAATATTTGTTGCATTGTCAATCAGTACTGATCCTTGAGAACCACTTTCTAAGCTATTTGGACGCTTAATTGCAACAATAACCGCTTCTTCAATAAGAAACGGGTATTTTCGAAGTATTACATCAGAAGTAATCCCAAATCGTGTCACCCTATCTGATGCCAAAAATCTTGATCTTCTTTGAGTAGAGATGCTTGCAAGATAATTGAAATAATCCCGAGAATTTAGTAATTGTCTTACTGTTTTAAAATATCTCTGGCGAACTGAAGGGTCCCTCCCATTCGTTGAAAGAGCAGCTCTAAGAAGTCCTTCAACTGAGACAATACCAATAATCAAATCTTGAGGAATTTCACCTGTTTGAGAATTTGTATCTTCTCCCGCTAAATAACGTGGAAGAATAGAAGCAACTTGATCTTTTCGTGCTCTTGCAACAGTATTGAGAGTGTCAAAACGAAGTTTTCTTCGCTCACGATCTTCTCTTGTTGTACTTTCGTTTTCTGCCAAATCTCTCACTTGAAATCGCTCTCGTCCTCGAGTAAGTGCCAAATCTCTTCGTTCTTCAAAAAAATCTCGGACTCTTTGAATTGCTTCAATTGCCATAGGAAAGAATTATAAGATATTTTAAACCTATTGTCAATAATTATAGGCTTAATTATTGACGGAGAATTAGGTATTTATTAATTATTCTAAGACTAAATTAATTTTGCTTGCTAATACAATTGCGCAGTGCTATTATTAAAGTGTCTTTATGCAAAATCTAACCGATATCTCAGAAATTAGAAAAATAGACCCCAAAGACACTCTTGGATCAACCGAACTCGCAATTAAGCAGGCAAAAACAGCCTGGGAAGAGGTCAAAGCACTCCCCATTTCACCAATTACTGATATTAAATCTGTTATTTTTTGCGGTATGGGTGCCTCTATTTATGGAGCGCTGGTTTTAAAAGCACTCAAAGCAGAATCACTTCCGTTTCCTATTGAAGTCATCTCAGATTATCACTTACCAGTGTATGTTGACTCTCACACATTAGTGGTTTTAACCAGTTATTCCGGGACAACAGAAGAGGTTTTATCCTGTGCTCAAGAAGCAAAAGAAAAAGGAGCACATATGATGGTTCTCACCAAAGGAGGCCCCCTTGCCCAGTTTGCAACAGAGAATAATCTTCCAGCATATATTTTTGATGGATCCCTTAATCCTGCAGGAATTCCAAGACTGGGAAACGGATACACCATTATTGGCCTTTTAGGAGTATTCAAAAAATTAGGCCTCATTGAGCTTGC
>DASTLH010000043.1:0-8096 GCA_035715145.1 Patescibacteria group bacterium | reverse complement strand
AGAATAAAAACAAGCCACATTTTATTAAACTCAAAAAGCTCTGATGTATCTGAAAAAAAGGTAAGGGGAACGACTAAAAAGAGGGTATAAAAACAAAAAGAAATAATCCTGTTAAGAAAGGTTTGCATAGCGAATAAAATAATCCTAGCATATTGTTGTTGCCTCAACAAGATGATAGAATAAGCCTGAGTCAACTACGCTTGCTTCTATGTTTGATAAATTATTTTCTTATTTTTCTCATGATATCGGAATCGATTTGGGGACCGCTAATACCCTGGTTTGGGTAAAGGGGAAAGGGATTGTTATTCGAGAACCTTCCATTGTTGCCATGCACAAAAAAACCAAGCAGATGATTGCAATTGGAACAGAAGCAAAAAGAATGCTTGGCAAAACTCCTGCCTCAATTATTACAGTAAGGCCGCTTAGAGGAGGAGTTATCTCTGATTTTGATGCAACAGAGGCAATGATTTCGTACTACATTAAGCAAGTCCATGAAATTGATAAGAGATTTCCCCTTTCAATTATTCACCCCAGAGTAGCGGTGGGAATCCCTTCAAGCGTTACTGAAGTTGAACGTCGTGCTGTTTGGGAGGCATGTCTTTCTGCCGGAGCAAGAGCTGCATATTTAGTAGAAGAACCAATGGCAGCAGCAATTGGCGCTGGATTGTCGGTATTTCAACCAACCGGCATGATGGTTGTTGATATTGGTGGCGGGACAACAGAAATTGCTGTGATTTCTTTAGGCGGAATTGTGGTAAATAAATCTCTCAAAACTGCAGGAGATGATTTAGATCAGGCAATTTTGCATTATGTAAGGCTTCGCCATGGACTCCTTTTAGGAGAAAAGACAGCAGAAGATGTCAAGATAAAAGTAGGAAGTGCGTATGAATCTCGACATAAGTCAAAGAAAAAAGCAGAAGGAGAAGAGGCTGATGATTCAGAAAATTTGATAATTGTCAGAGGAAGAGATTTAGAAACAGGGTTGCCAAAAAGTTTAAAACTGACTGGAGTAGAAATTAGAGAGGCATTAGCACCGGTTTTGTCACAAATTATAGAAGCAATTGCAGATGTTGTAGAAGAAGCACCTCCAGAGTTGACCTCTGATATTTTAGAACATGGAATTCTTCTGACAGGAGGAGGCTCAAAAATTGCCGGACTGGATAGTCTTATTATGGAAAGAACCCATATTCCGGTTGTATTGGCAGAAGATCCTTTGACTACTGTTGTCAGAGGGTGTGGCGCGGTTTTGGAAGATCAAAATCTTCTCTCACGAGTAAAGGTTACAGGAGGACTCCAATAGCGTCATGTTTTCAAGACAGGTAATTATTACCTTTCTTTTACTGCTTTTGTTTTCTTTTGGTGTTTTCTTTCTTTCTCAAAAGCAATTTTTGGGAGGATTGGGATTTTTGGGGAATGCTGTTTTCCCTTTAGAAGGAAGTCTTTTTTCGCTTTCCAAGACAGCACTTAAGCTTTCAACAGACGCAAAATATCAACTGCTTTTGACTCAAAACAGACAACTTTCCTCTCAAATTGCTTCTTTGAAAGAACTTCAGGCAGATAATAAAGCGCTCAGAGATCAGTTCCAAACAACAAATCCTGCTCCAACAACACTTATTCCCGCCGCAATTATTGGTGCTCCGACATTTTTGCCCAACATTACGTTTCCAGAATCTTTGATTGTTGCAGCAGGCAGTAGTGATGGAGTGAAAAAAGGGCAGGCAGTAGTGTATGAAAATAATCTTATTGGGACTATTACTGATGTTTCTTCTCATGGGGCAAAAGTTGTCCTTATTACCGCTGCATCGACATCTTTTACCGCCAAAACGGTTCAGACAGGTGCATTAGGGGTTTTGAAAGGGACAGGAGGAGGGGAAATGATTTTGGATAATGTTGTTTTGTCAGATCAATTGCAAAAAGATGATAGTGTGGTAAGTGATAAATCAGAGCCAGCATATCCTTCTGGGTTGGTAGTTGGGAAAATTATTTCTGTAGATAAAAAACCAAGCAGTCTTTTTCAGAGTGCCAGCTTAAAAAGTCTTGTTGATATTACTCGTATCCCTATGGTCTTTATAGTAAAGGAATCAAATTAATGAGATGGATATTTTTAGCTGTTTTGCTAGTTTCTCTTTTTTTTGAGGCTTCCTTGCTGCAATTTCCTCTTGTGTTGGCTGTTGTGATAGTTGCTGCGGCAATAAGTGATTTGCCTTTTATTTTTTTAGTAAGTGTATTTGCTGGATTTGTTCTTGATGGTATGACATTTCGGACAATTGGCTCTACCAGTATTTTTTTTCTGATTTCACTCTTTGTTTTAGCAACATATAAAAGAAAATTTGAGCTTCAAAGTCCTTTTTTTATTTTTACAGCAATCTTTCTTCTGGGGCTTTTATACAATGTGTTGTTTGGTTATCGTTTTGGGCTGTTAAGTTCTGTTGTTACTGCGGGAGTAAGTACATTTTTTTACATTTTGTTTCTGGGGAGAAAAACAGATTCGCGATTTCTTAGTTAAATGGTTTGAGTCGTCTTGCATATTGGGGGTGTCTGAGCATTCTGAGAACTCTTGCTTCAATTTGTCTAATTCTTTCTCGAGTAACGTTTCTTTTTTTGCCAACTTGTTCTAATGTGTATGTTTTGCCATCTTCTCCCAGACCAAATCGAAGTTGGATGACTTCCCGTTCTGCTGGTGTCAGTTCTCCAAGAATGTCTCTTATTACTTGTGTGAGTTCTCTGTCTTGGGTTTGTTGAAAAAGAGAAGGTCCATCATCGGGAATAAATGTTCCAATGGTTGCATCTTCGTCGTCTCCTATCTGAAGAGAAAGACTGACTGGTTCTTGTCGTGCATCATCAAGCCTTTTAACTTTATCTACTTTAATGCCCATTTCATCAGCTATTTCCTGCTGTGTTGGCTCTCGTTTTAAAGAATTCAAAAGGGAATAACGAACTCTCATCATTTTATTTATATCGGTAATAAGATACACAGGGAGTCTAATGGCTCGTGCCTGGTCTGCAATTGCTCTGGTAACAGCTTGACGAATCCACCATGTTGCATAGGTTGAAAAACGGAATCCTTTTGTGCGGTCATATTTATTAACTGCGCGGATTAGCCCAATATTTCCTTCACCTATTAAATCAATCATGCTCATACCTCTTCCGACATATTTTTTTGCAATAGAGGTAACCAATCGAAGGTTTGCTTCTGTGAATTCTCGTGCAGCCTTTTTACCTTGTTGATAGATTGCAAAGTCAGCAACCTCTTCAAGATTTTTTCTTGCTTCATCTGCCCGTCGTACCCAATTCCCAACCGTTGTATCATCTTTAAATTTTGGTTGTTTTTGTTTTGCCCGTTCTTTTTCTCCTCGCAAATAAATTTCGAAATCTCCCTTTGTTGCATTTGCTGTTTTTAATAATCTTTCAGCACGTTTTCCCAGTTCTATTCGTCTGGCAAGATAATCTTCTTTGTCTCTACTTAAAAGAGGAATGCGTGCAATTTCTTGAAGGTAGACTCGTACTTCATCAGTAAGAAGAGGTTCGTTTTCTCCTAATGCCTGACGTTCTTCTGCAAGAGCGGAAAAAGTATCATCGTACTCTGATTCTGGAGTATGTTGTTTTTTTCTCTTTTTTTCTTTTGCAACAAAAAGAACGGTAACATCTTCTGGTTCTTCCAATTCTTCAGGAAGTTCCCCTTCAAAATGGGCATAAAGTGTTTCAATTCCTTGTTGAAGAGAAGAGTGGACAGTATCTGTCCCTTGAAGCCCAATAAGCTGCACGTCTTCTATCTGTCCACCATTGAGTGCCAGGTGTTTGAGCCCTTCCCATACGTCTTCTGCAATAACGGGTTGTTCGGTTGTGTGGTCTAGAGGAACTCCTGTTGTGTCAATAATTCTCAAAAATTCTCCTGCGAGAGGATTGAGCATAGTATTTCTTACTCCGTGTTCTCCAGTTGGGAGATGAGCTTCTCGAGATGAGTTTGCCATAAGTATCTGGGAAGTATACTGTTTTTCTGCACATTCTGTCAAAGAGGTGGTATACTCAATAATTGTTGCTACTTCATGAAAGTCGGATTTGCTTTTGCTGATTCTATCCACACAGAAAAACTGTCAAAGAGAAGAAACTATTCTTCAGGCAAGACGTTTCGTATGCGAGCGTTTCTTTTTCCGGTTTTGGCAGGGCTATTTTCACTTATTCTTATCGGGCGTTTATTTCTGATTCAGGTTGTTGCTGGCCAGTACTACCGAAATCTTTCAGACAGTAATAGAATTCGAACCAGCGTTATTCATTCTCCCAGAGGAATCATTTTTGATAGAAATGGAAAGCCGCTTGTCTTAAATACACCAGGGTATAGAGAGGTAGTGAATGAGAAAACCGTTTTATTAAGTACTGATGAGGCATTGTCTAAAATTGCAAAAGGAGAAAAGGGGTTAGAAATTGATAATTTAAGAAAATATCCGTTTGCCGAAGCAGCGGCACACGTTGTTGGGTATATTGGTCAAATTTCCCCAGACCAGTTGACTGATCCGTTGTATAGCGATTATCAATCAGGAGACTTGATTGGAAAAATGGGAGTAGAGCAATCGTTTGAGGCTCTTTTGCGGGGAACAGATGGAAAAGTACTTACCGAGGTTGATGCTACTGGCAAGCCTGTGAGGACATTGGGCCAAACAGATCCGCTTCCCGGACAAAATATTTCTCTGACTCTAGATGCAGATTTGCAGCAGGCAGTATTTACAGCCATGAAAGATATCAAAAAAGGGGCAGCGATTGTGAGTACTCCCCAAGGCCAAGTTTTGGCAATTGTTTCCAAGCCGTCATTTGATCCAAATATTTTTACCATGGGAGATCAATATCAACCACCAAACTCTGATGAATATGAAAATGTGGCGCAAATTTTAACAGATGGAGACGGTCAGCCACTTTTAGATAGAGCAATTGCTGGAACTTATCCTCCTGGTTCTACATTTAAAATTGTTACTGCGGCAGCTGGTCTTGAGACGCACACAATAGATAGTAGCTACACAGTTGATGATGAAGGAATTCTTAAAGTGGGAAATTTTTCCTTTGCCAATTGGTACTTTACTCAATATGGCAGAACAGAAGGGCAAGTAGACGTGGTAAAAGCAATAAAGCGTTCAAATGATATTTTCTTTTATAAATTGGGACAACTTTTAGGGGTTGATAAATTATCTGCAGAGGCAGCAAAGTTTGGTATTGGGAAGAAGCTGGGTATTCCTCTTTATGGAGAGGCATCAGGGCTTTTGCCAACAAAAGAATGGAAGCAAAAGGTGATAGGAGAACAGTGGTATTTGGGAGACGATTATCATTACGGAATTGGTCAGGGATATCTTTTGACAACTCCGCTTCAGGTAAATGCGTGGACACAAGTTATTGCAAATGGCGGGACGCTCTATCAGCCTCAGCTTTTGATGGGAGTTACTCCACTAGTAAAACAATCTGGTCTTTTATCCTCCTCTACATTGTCACTCATTCGTGAGGGAATGGTTGAAGCCTGTGATACCGGAGGAGTTGCCTGGCCACTCTTTAATTTTTCTGTTAAAAACCCTCACTTAACAATAGATAATAAAAACATTCTTCCTTCAACAACTGCTACTGATTCGGCAAATCTTGCTGATGCAAAACATGTGGTTCTTGCCTGCAAAACCGGAACTGCTCAACATGGTGATGATGCAACACTTCCTCATGCCTGGATAACTGTTTTTGCTCCTGCATATAATCCCCAAATTGTTGTGACAGTACTTTCTGAAAGCAGTGGAGAAGGATCAAATGTGGCAGGGCCGGTTGCAAAAACTATTTTGGATTACTACTTTAGCCGCTAATTAATAGGTGTTTGCTCCTGAAGAAGAATTCTCAGAAGGAGAAACTTCTGGGGTGATATACATGTGCATTCGATATTGATATTGGTTTTGCCATTGCTGTTGCATATGTTGCTGAACATTTTGTTGAAATGATGCATTTTTCACGATAGCAAGAATAAAAATAAACAAACAAAAAAATGCTAAAACTGCAAGAAAAATAGGCAGAGAAATAAGCAGCTTAACCCACACTGGCCAGCTGTCCATCCAGACCCACATAAAAATAAGTCCCAAAGGATAAACAAATAAAAGCAAAAGAATAACTATGGTTAGTTTTGTCTCATAGGAGATATCTGTTGGACTAACTTTTGTTGCTCGTTTTGATGGTCTTTTTGCTCTTGCTGGCATAAATCTAGCTTCTCAGGGAATTGTTTATTTGTCAAGAGAGTGAGAGAGTGCTACTGGGGTGTCTGATTTTTTGGTTGTCGCCTTCTACTGGGAATGGTTCCGGAATAATGGGAGAAAGCTCCAGAAAAAAATTCGGGATCGTTTTGCATTTTTCTCACAACATCTTCAATGGTTGATCCTTTTGCTAAGCCATCTTGAAAGAAGAAAACACCAAGAATTGCCAGTGCTCGAAGTCGTTCTGCATTCAATGTGTCATCATCAGAAGACGTTTGAAGAGTAGCCACAACTTCTATTAATTCTTCTTCCCTTCCTTGTGAGAATTTTTTATCTGTTTGTACACTTTGTGCTATCTCATGAATCTCGTGAGCTGTTTGAAGAAGTTTTGCTTCTACCGCGTCAAAGGTGACTGATTGAGAAGGAGAAGATTGTTGGATTCCAAAAGCTCCAAGAATATCGTTTTCGGAAAGGTCGTCTACCGGAGTGTTTGCATCCTGAAACTGTGCAAGGGGATCTATATTATAGATAATTTGATAGGTAGGAATTTCCCAACCAGTGATAACACCCAACGAGTCTTGTTTTATCCTTTCTTTAAAATAATCTACCATTTCTTCCTGCCACTGAGTGATTGTTTTCCCGCTTTGTCTCATCTCATCAAGCTGCAATTCCAGCTCTGTGCCTGCAGAGTATTCTTCTCTATACAGTCCAAATAACTGAGAAAGACCGAGTTGTCTTTGCTGATGTGCCTGAAGAATACTATGTGCACTTGCATTTTCAGGCACTGTTTGTGGCTGAACGTACAGTGACAGTGCGCTAAAAATTTGTCTCACGCGCTTTTGATGAGGTGTTGGTTCTAGTGATGGTTGAATTGTTTCTGACATTTGCCAATTATAAGCCTTTTCCCTTGAAATTCAAGAAACATTTGTTCATATAATCAACGTATGCAGTCAAATGAGTATTTTCTTGGGTTTTCTGTTTTTTCTGGTATTGGTCCTCAGACTATGAAAAAACTTTTAAAGGAGTTTACTTCTGCAGAAAATGCCTGGCAGCAAAGCCCAGAGGTTTTGGAAAACATTTTAGGAGAAAAAACAGCTAATCGCTTTGTCGTCTTTCGAAAACAATTTTCTTTTTCTGAGTATCTAGAAAAACTGAGGAGTAAATCTATTAGTTTTCTGACATGGGAAGACAAAGATTATCCCTCTCTTCTTTTAGAAAGTCCGCATAGCCCTTTTGTGTTGTATTACAAGGGAGACTTTTCAATTTTGCACAATACCAAAAGCATTGGAATTGTCGGAACAAGAAAAATTACCGCATATGGAAAACAGGTGACAGAAATGGTGACCCAGGAGCTCGCAAAGCAAAATATGGTTATTGTTTCAGGACTTGCTTTGGGAGTTGATGCTGTGGCTCATAAAACAGCTTTAGAAAACTATGGATCAACAATTGCAGTTTTAGGAAGTGGAGTGGACATCTGCACTCCTTCAAGTCATCAAAAGTTATACGATGAAATTAAAGAAAAAGGCGTTATTGTCTCTCAGTTCCCTCCTGGGGCAGCAAGTGTTAAAGGATTTTTTCCAGCCCGAAATGCACTGATTGCGGGTTTGTCTCAGGCAGTTTTGGTAACGGAAGCGGGTGTTACCAGTGGTGCATTAATTACTGCAAAACGGGCTACCGAGTTGAAAAGACAGGTATTTTGTATCCCTGGACCAATTACCAGTAGTTTGTCTTTGGGCATAACATTTCTTCTGAAGAATGGAGCGTTTCCTGTGGCTAGTGGAAGAGATATCCTTGACAGACTGGGTATAATAGAAAAAACAGAAAAGAAAGAAAGTCTTGTTTTTGATAGTTTTTCCCCGGAAGAACAGGAAATTATTCATCTTCTTGAAA
>DASTLH010000042.1:0-6020 GCA_035715145.1 Patescibacteria group bacterium | reverse complement strand
ATAGGTTTTACTTATGCCTACGAAACCTATTTCACTTCGTAACGCTCACAAAGAGTTTACGGATTTCTTGAAAAACAACAAACGATCAAACGCTACCATTGTAGCATACGGCAAGGACATCGAGCAGCTTGTTAGCTTCCTAGAAGAACTAACCAAACAGCACGTTCATGATGTAAGAAAAGAAGATATTGAAGCTTTTTTGGCAAAAATGTCAGAAACCGGCTACACACCAAAATCTATTTCTCGAAAGCTTAACTCAACTAGAACTTTTTACCGATTTTTAAAAGTCAGTGAGTACGTCACCGATGACCCTTCCCTTTTGGTTGCTCACCCAGAGTACCAATTAGCAACACCACGAATTTTGACCCCAACTGAATATAGAGCTCTCAGAGATGCAGCACGACAGGACGCACGTATGTTTGCAATTATTGAGCTTTTGCTTCAGACAGGCATTCGAATTGGTGAATTAGCAGAGCTTCACATGGAAGATATCAGACCAGAAGGACTCTACATCAGACCATTTGAAAAACATGAAGAAAGAATTGTTCCATTAAACAGACCAGCAAAAGAAGCACTCGACAGATATCTCAAAACCCGACCTCAAGTAGAAGAAAATAAAATCTTTGTGACAAAATCCGGCAGACCTTTCTTAATCAGAAATATCAGAACAGCTGTTGAAAGATATTTTAGGCTCGCAGAAATCAAAAATGCCAAGGTCAACGACCTTCGACATACCTTTATCGCCCATCACTTAAAACACGGTGTTTCTCTTGTGTTGCTTTCAAAAATTGTTGGGCACAAACGTCTTTCGACAACAGAGAGATATTTAGAGTATGTTCCAGATAGAGCAAAAGAAACATCTCACCTCTCCGAACTCTAAGCATCAAGACATTCATCTAATTCCCACAGCTCATATCCATGGTAATAATCACTAAAGTCTAAAGGGACTGTTGGTGCTTGTTGCAAACCTGCGAGCGTAACTTTTTGAAGATAGGAAGGATTTTCTCTCTTTGTTGTCAATCTCAAATATTCTCTTAAATTTTCTTCAGTCAAAGCTATAAATCCATTGGCAAGCAGTTCTTGAGCAAGAGGGGTTGCCGATGAAACAGACGTGTTTAGTCTTCCTTCATGAAGTGGTCCACCATCTGGATTCATAAATTGGCAAAACGTAAGGTCAATAAGAAATGGTTTCCCTTCTACATCAACTACAGTAATCCCGTGAGAAAAAGGAACTTCCTCATCTGTTTCTCCAAAAAAAAGATGGACATCACTCGTTTGATAGGTTGTCAAAGCAATTCCTTTATAAGCATCATCACTCTCTGCTTCTCTTTCAAATGCTCTTTTAACCAAAGCAATAGAAAAATCACAAGCCTGCTGGCGCAAATTCGGCTCTCGTTTTTCTCCAAAATCAAAAATAAGCCCCTTATCCACCATATTTACCAGACGACTTACTTTTTGTTCTGGAGTAAGCGGAGATTCTGGAATTACTGCTGTTTCTTTTGCTGACATAAAGACCTTTCCCCTGTGCGCCGGGCTGGACTCGAACCAACGACATGATGTGTATAAGACATCTGTTCTACCACTGAACTACCGGCGCGTGGTGTGATTGTAGCAAAAGAGCAACAGAAAAGGAAGGTTTAGAGCTTGGCTCTGGTAGAAATCTCAGCTTCAACTTGTCTAACGTCTTTTGCATATTTAAGCCTGGACAACTCTTTAATCAACTCTGCCACACGAGGGTTAGACATGGCTGCTTCTTTACTCATATCACGAGTCATATCAACAGAAAACGGACTGACCGGCTCACCTCGGACAACTGTTCGAATATAGGCATTAAACCTATCAACGTTAATCAAATCAGCTTCGTTAAACACCGGCTGGAACTCATGCTGAAGATAATTTGCATCAGTGACACCAACTCTAAAGCTGACAATTGTACCAACGTTTCCAAACACAGCATTTTTGACCTCGTCCTGCATCTGACCGGTAAACTGATTAGCAACAATCAGATTGAGTCGATATTTTCGAGCCTCAGAGAGAATTTGAGCAAAGTCAGGGGTAGCAAAATTCTGGAATTCATCAACATATAAATAGAAATTCTGGCGTTGGTCTTGAGGGATATCCTGCCTACTCATAGCAGCCACCAACAATTTTGGAATTAAAATAAGACCCAAAAAGCTTGAGTTCTCTTCTCCAATTTTTCCTTTTGATAAATTTACCAGGAGAATTTTTCTCTCGTCCATAATTTTTCTAAAATCAAATGCTGATTTGGACTGGCCAATAATGTTACGCATCAATTTATTGGTCACAAAACGACCAAATTTTGACACGATATAGTCTAGGACCTCTGACTTGTGAAAATCATTTGTCTGGGCTATCTGATCAGTCCAGTAGCGCTTCACAATCGGGTCAGTCAAAAGTGGCAACAACTCCTGCACAAACGCAGTATCGGTGAGGGCGCGCTGAACCTCAATAAATGTGTTTCCGGGGGCTGCCATAACAGTCAACATGGCATTTCGAATACCATGCTCAAGACGAGGACCCACAATACCGGTCTGATTTGGATCGTACAACTTATAAAACAACCCAATAATGGAAGACACCATGTAATGTTTTTGTTCTTCTGTATATGCCTCCATAATATTTAACCCCATTGGACGGCTGGTATCTGAAGGATCAAAAATAATCACATCTTCTGCTCTTTCTGGAGGAATCAATGGTAAAACCCCTTCCACCAAATCTCCATGAGGATCAACCACACAAATTCCTTCGCCGTTGCGAATATCCTGCAAAATCATATCTTTTAAGAATTCTGATTTGCCGGTACCGGTTTTTCCGATAATATACATATGACGCTGTCTATCCTCTTTACCCAGATAAACAGGGCGAGATTGGCCTCTAAAGGTACTTCTGCCTAAGAATAAACCACTATCTGGAATTTGAGATGGAGCTGGTGCTCGTTTACTGGTAAGCCAGAAAATGTGAGGAGTCAAAATTGATTTATTAGGAAAATGAAACAGCGTTGCCAATTCCTCACTGGTCATGACGTTGGTTTGTTTATACATTGGCCAATAGCGATAAATAAAATCACGCATAAATAAGCCTTTAAACCTGAGGGGATTTTTTGTAAAGCTGTTTGCCCCATCAAAGGCTGAGAATGCATTGGTAATATTCCCTAAGTGAGCGTTGGCAGCCTCTTCTGAGGAAGAAGAAACCACAATTCTGACAACCACTTCAAAACCAGGCTTGCCTAATTTTCCTTCAATTCCTTCCAACTCTTTTGCATCAGTTGAATAGCTGGCAGTCTCTGCATTGGATTCACTTTTCTTAGTTTTTGAAAGATATTTTCTCCCAATTTTTTTCCATTTTCCATCAGCTGGAGAAAGAAGAATTTGGATAGCTGCCCCTTCTCCCTCACTCATTTTTGCGAGTACTGAGGTCAAAAGCGCTAAAGGATCTACTGACATATCCTTATACACTTTCATTGGCATATACCTGTCTCCTTTGAGCCGCATGGAGGCAAACGCAACACTTCCTCCTTCTGAAAAAATGTTATATTCGTTGCCTATAATGCTTTTTTGTTTTGGATCATTCTCATCAACCACAGTAATGTCAGCATCAGGATAGGTTCCATTAATCTGTTTTTCTATTAAATCCTGCAGTTTTTTAGGAGTCCACACATAGAATCGAATATCTCCTGGGCGTCCAACAATTTCAAAGGAGAGATATGGTTGTGGCTTCAGAAAAGAAAATCGTCCACCCTTTCGAAGAGATGCAAACGAGGAAAACATCTGTTCTGCTGCATCTATTTTGATCTCATTTTCCCGAGGAAGCGCAACCTGAAGCAATACACCCTCCAGGGCAATTTTCTCTCTGTCCTTCCATTTGTTCCAGAGATAGAGTGCATACACGCCACCATATCCTATGCCTGCAATAATCCCCAAAACAAGAAGAGATACAATCAGTCCGCTAAAAAGAGAGATTAATCCTTGTGGTGTCAAAATATCTAAAATAGTCATTTCTTTTGAGCCTCTTTCATTTTAAGAACTTTCCAAAGCAAAAATCGAAACCATGTTACTGATTTTTTTACTTGTTGATGGAAAATATTGATTCCCTGTGGCGCTTTATAATCACCTGGCAACTCAACCAGATGAGGCTCTGTTGACACTGGTGTTGTTTCTTTTGCAAGGGTAATCCCTGCTGCGTGATGGTCTTGATTTAAAACTGGTTCTTCCTGCACCACTTCAACCCCTGCGTCTTTTACCTCTTGAGCAACGACACTTTCAACTGAAGGAATTGACTCTTTTACCATGGGAGTAACAACACCAATTGCTTCGTGTTCTTTGCCCACAGGTGTTGTTGTCACTCCTTGGTGAGGAGGTTGCACTTGCTGAGTATTTTGCGGCGCTGAAGGCTGAGTATTTGGTTGTTGGGAGGCAGTATCCATACGCTAATCATAGCATGGGAAGGCTTATAACACAATGAAATTTGCCTGACAATTCCTTTCATTTCCCCCGGGGAGGAACCCATCCACACAAAGGACAAGCAGTTAATTTTTGTTGTTGGATAAGACAAACTTCCTCATCACTTGCCACCCAATCACACTGCCGACAAGCAATTCGCAAACAGTCTTTACATTCTTTTTCTTCCATATTATGCACACTTTTTGTCTGGATTTTTATCTCCCCACTCTTTAGCTGTAATCTTACAGTTGGGGCATTTATCTCCCACAACCCACCCTACATGACAATTTGGACATTCAAATCCAGATTTTTCTTCATCTTTGGTAAGTCCTAGTTTTTTTAAAACCGGCTCAAACAACGATCCTACTCCAAAAATATCTGCACTGGTCCTGTCATTTTCATTCGGACACGTTCCTGAAACTTGTGTAGGAGTGTACCCATATCGATCTTTCAGAGCACCAATACTCATCTGCTCACGAGGAGCAAGCTGCATACTTCGCTGTTCTCGCCGCTCTGGCATTTCTTCACCCCGTTCAAGATATTCTTTCCATGTTTCTTCAGCATAATTCTCAATGATGTCAAAAAGTGCTGCTTTTTCATCAAATGAAGCATCATCTCTGACTAATTGGATAAACTGATCCACCAAGCCCTGAAGGTTAGGATCTTGCTGCATGAGTGCAAACGTATGCCTCTCTGCCTCACTCACACCAAAGGCAAACGCATTCTGCAATACAGCATCAATGGTTGCATCATCATAGTCACCAGAAATCAACTCAGGGTGTTCTATAAATGAGTTTGGCGTCTCGTAGGCTACTTGCTCCTTGGTAAAAGCAGATAGAGCCTGGTTAAATTGCTCGAGTGTTGTTCCATCAGGAACCCTGATTGCCCGGGTATGAAGCACTTTCCCCTTCCATGTTTTTTCTACTCGTCCCACATAAACAAAGCCATAAGTATATCCAGCCTGTTTGTCAGGAGGGCTTCCATACATAATAACGTCGCCATCTTCTGCTGCTGCCAATAATTCTTCTTGTCTTTTTACTCCGTTTAAATCAGCAGACACTTTATACAGAGACCCACCACCCTGTTGTCTATCAGCAATCGCTGCCTCTCCCACTTCAACCATTGACTGCCCATCATCACTTCTAAGGCGAAATTCCCCTGCATCATTTGCTTTGTAATGAAGATTAAACCGATATTCTCTAACCTTAAAACGATACTCTCCTAAATAGGAATCAATATCCTTTCTCAGTCTTTGTTCTGAGACAGTCGGGTCATAAATATCCAAACGAAATTCTCGTTTGTATCCTGTTTTTTGTTCGTACCTAATTGGTGCTTCTGCTACAACCATAAAAAAACTCCTCGTTTCCGAGAAGTCGCAACAGATGTTGCTTCTGCTCGGAAGACTTTTTGGGGCTCTGACTTTTTGCTACTCGCAAATCACAGTTACGGCATAGTGAAGGATTTTCACCTTCTTCACCCATTCCAGATATTCTCTGGTTTTCCTTCTTTGTAGTTAATATATCGACTCATGGTAAATAAAAGATCTGAAAGTCTATTAAA
>DASTLH010000041.1:0-1525 GCA_035715145.1 Patescibacteria group bacterium | reverse complement strand
AAGCAGGAGGGAGAAATTTTAACTGGGTAAAATTAAAGCGTCATCAAACAGGAGAATTAAAAGACACAATTGATTGTGTTATTTTAGGTTACATTACGGGAAAAGGAAAACGAACAGCTTTTGGTGCAGGAGCATTATTGGTTGGTGTTTATGATGAAAAACAAGATATGTTTGTAACAGTTAGTAAAATTGGCACAGGACTTTCTGATGAAGAATGGAAAAGTATTAAAGAAAAAAGCCATGGATTGGAAAGCAGCCACAAACCGGCACGTGTTGATTCAGTTATTACTCCTTCTGTTTGGCTAAAACCTGAAATCGTTATAGAAGTATTGGCAGATGAAATAACAAGAAGCCCAATTCATACTGCTGGGAAAAAAGATGATGAACCAGGATATGCTTTACGATTTCCACGACTTGTCAGTTTTAGAAGTAAAGATAAAAAGCCAGAAGATGCAACAACAGTAAAAGAATTAATTGAAATGTTTAATCAACAGGGGAAGAAATAAAAATTATCTTGCAGGCTGTCGCATTCTTCCAACAGAAATTTGTGCAGCAATAGGGACTCCTCCGAGCATTTGTCTGGTTGTTTCATAAGCTTCACTTGCTGTGGTTGGTAGTCTACCTAGAGGACTTGCTATAAAATCATTTCCCGTTAGCATTGCGAGTTGTTCTACACCTGCTTCATTTATAACAGTCATACTAATACGCATTGTTCCTCGGCTCCTAATTCTTCCAAGTGGTTCCAATGCGCTTGTAGGAATTCCTCCGGTTGCATCTGCTGTCAAATTAACTAAAAGTCCATTTTGAGTTCGTTCGAGTTTAAAATTTGGTGCTTCAACTTTGCCAAAAGCCATAGGAGGAGAGTATACCAAAGAAATTATTGAAAATCTACTTCAAATAGCTTCTGTTTGAGGCAATATTCCAGTCTATTTAAAATAGAGGAAGAGTATTCTTTTGACACATAATCAAATTTTGGTCGGTAATACACTCTTGTCATAGCAAAGCCTTCTACATGTTTGTATAAATTATCTACTGCTTCTTTGATTGTTTTTCCTGTTGCGGTAATAGGAGATAAATGTAAATCCCATCCAACAGTTCTTACACTGTCTTTAGGCGACTTTTTATACACATCATAGGGCCATACATGCTTTTCTACACTTGGAGCAATATCTATTGATGCATCTGCAAGTAGTTTATCTTCTGGATCACGAAGCACATTAAATAACATTAATGATGTTCCAATAAGGCCTTTGGTAAATGGATTTTTGCCTGCAACAATACTTTCAAAGAATTCGTGGACACTTTGAGCTTGAGCAAGTTCTGTAAAGAAAGAATTGTATCCTGGTCTGTTAGGGCAAAATTCCCCAAAATAAATATCATGTGTTTGAGGGTCAATTAACAAAGAAGCATCCCAAATAAAAAAGCCTTTATGTTGTTTTGCTATTTCATCAACAATTTTTGGGAAGCAAAGCTTATCAATTTTACAGCCCATTTCAATAGGGAAGACAAAATCTCCTGCACATCC
>DASTLH010000040.1:0-5051 GCA_035715145.1 Patescibacteria group bacterium | reverse complement strand
CCAGAATTTATGGAACGGCATTCTTTACCAAAGAAGACCTGGAAAACCACCTCAAAATGCTTGAAGAAGCAAAAGAAAGAGATCATAAAAAATTAGGCAAAGAACTGGATTTGTTTGTCTTTTCAGAGGTTGTTGGAAAAGGCTTACCACTATGGACGCCCAAAGGATCTGCTGTGAGGCGGGTTTTGGAACGCTTTATTGTCGATGAGGAATTAAAACGAAATTACCTGCATGTGTACACGCCGGATTTGGCAAGTTTGGCTCTGTATGAGAAATCAGGACATTATCCCTATTATAAAGAGTCTATGTATGCACCAATTACCATTGATGACGAACAATTTATGCTCAGGCCCATGACGTGTCCTCACCACTTTGAATTGTATCTGAGTAGACCACATAGTTATAAAGAATTACCTATGCGTTTTGCTGAACTTGCCAAACTCTATAGATATGAACAATCAGGCGAGTTAAGTGGCCTCCAGCGCGTGAGAGCATTTACCCTGGCAGATGCACACATTGTTGCACGAGTTGATCAGGCAGAACAAGAAATCAATAGCGTATTGGATTTAATTGAATTTGTGGCCAATACCTTTACGCTAGAATTTGGAAAGGACTACCATTACCGTTTGTCTTTAGGAGACAGGGAAGATGAGAAAAAATACTTTAAAGATGATGCGTCTTGGGACGCTGCAGAAGCAACGCTTCGAAAAGTCCTAAAAGAAAGAAATGCTCACTTTGTAGAAGCAGAAGGAGAAGCTGCATTCTATGGTCCAAAAATTGATATCCAAATGAAAAACGTCAATGGAAAAGAAGATACAGCATTTACTGTTCAGTATGATTTTGTTATGCCAAAACGCTTTAATTTAACCTATGTCAACGAACAAGGACAAGAGGAACAACCAATTGTTATCCATAGATCATCCATTGGCGCGATAGAGCGGGTAATGGCATTTCTTATTGAAAAGTTTGCTGGAGCATTCCCATTGTGGCTTGCACCGGTTCAGGTAGTTCTTCTTCCTATTGCCGATAGACACATTGAGGCAGCACAAAAGATCTATGAGCAGCTGCAAGATGCAGGCATACGAGTAGAACTGGATAGCAGTGCTGAGCGTCTCCAAGCCAAGATTCGCACTCATACTTTACAAAAAGTACCTTTCTTAGGTATAATAGGAGACAAGGAAGCAGAAAATGCTTCTGTTGCTGTCAGGGAGAGAAGCGGAAACGATCTCGGACAGATGTCGATAAACGATTTCCTAGCAAGTTTAAAAGAAAAAATTGATAAAAAGGTTTCATAAAAGACAAGATACACACACGGTCTATTACCGGATAAACGAGCGCATTCAAGCGCAAGAACTTCGCGTTTTAGATAGTGAGAATAAGCAAGTTGGAGTTCTTTCCAAAATGGAAGCACTTCAAAGAGCACGAGACGAAGGGTTAGACCTCGTTGAAATTGCTCCATCGGCTAAGCCGCCAGTTGCAAAGATTGTTGATTACAAGAAATTTTTATATCAACAGGAAAAGAAAAAGCGGGAAGAAAAGAAAAAAGCTAAAGTCACAGAGACAAAAGAAGTCAGACTTGGCCCGTTTATGGACGACCATGACTTGCAGATAGCTGCAAGCAGAGCAAAAGGGTTTTTAGAAGACGGAGATAAGGTACGGTTTGTTGTTAAATTCCGAGGGAGACAAATAACCAGACCGCAATTTGGATTCGAAGTCATTTCTAAAATATCGGATATTCTGGAAAGTGTATCCAAAATGGAAAGAGAGCCAAAGCTGGAAGGAAGACAGATAATGGCTATTCTCTCTCCTGAAAGGAAAAAAGATGCCAAAGAAGAAAATCAAACGATCAGTGAGTAGACGATTCAAAGTTACCAAAACCGGTAAGGTTTTGTTTGCTCATCAATACAGTAGTCATTTAAAGACACGAAAATCAAATAGCAGAATTAGACGCCAGAAAATTGCAGGCGTTTTAAGTCCAGCATTTGCAAAGAAAGTCAAAAAAATGCTCGGATATTTATAATATATGGCAAGAGTTAAACGAGGACTAGTTTCTCGACGAAGACATAACAAATTACTGAGTCTCGCAAAAGGATATCGAGGATCCAGAAGCAGACTTATTAGAACTGCAAAACAAGCAGTGCTTCAAGCTGGACAATATGCATTCCAGGGACGAAAAAACAGAAAAAGAGATTTTCGAGCACTCTGGATTACCAGAATCGGAGAAGCTGCAAAACAGAATGGTCTTTCATACAGTGTTTTAATAAAGAAATTCAAAACCCTTAATATCTCTCTTGATAGAAAAATTCTTTCAGAAATTATTGCAACTGATATTGAAACCTTTAGACACCTGGTTGAGATGGCAAAGAAAGCCTAGAACTTTCTTTCTCTCAGCCAAACCTGCGAAAGCAGGTTTTTTTATGGGTAAATTATGCTAATATAGATCTATTATGGAAGAAAATTTAATGTCACTTAAAAACGAAGCGTTGTCTTTAATTCTTGAAACAAAAGATCAAAAAACGCTGGAAGAAATAAAACTCCAGTTTTTAGGAAAAAGTGGCAAACTAACACTTCTTCTCAAAGAGCTTCCAAAAGTTCCTTTAGAAAAACGCCCAGAGATAGGACAACTGGCAAATGAAGTAAAAAGAAGCATTGAAGAAGCAATTGAAAGACAAGGTTCAATTGCCAGAGCCACAAAATTGCAACAGAAAAAAAAGCAGATAGATGTCACCAATCCTGGTATTCTTCCTCCTTTAGGCCATTTACACCTTATTACCCAAGCAATTTCAGAAATCACTTCTATTTTTGAAAAAATAGGTTTTACCCGAGTCAGATATCCTGAAGTTGAATGGGATTGGTATGCATTTACGGCACTTAATTTTCCAGAAAATCACCCAGCAAGAGATGATTGGGAAACATTTTTTACCACAGAGGACACCAATTCAGAAAAAGGACAAGTTATCCTGACTCCGCACACTTCCAGTGGACAGGTAAGAGAAATGGAAAAAGCAGTTGAGCAAAGTAAAAAAACAAACAAGCCAATACATATCAGAATGCTTAATATCGCCAAGTGTTATAGACGACAATCTGATGTCTCCCATACGCAGATGTTTCACCAGTTTGAAGGACTAGCTGTTGGAAAAGATATTTCAATTGTTCACTTAAAAGGCGTTTTGGATTATTTTGTGAAGTCATATTTTGGAGAAAAGCGCGAATCCCGCATTCGTCCCTATCATTTTCAGTTTACCGAACCTTCATTTGAAATTGATGTTAGCTGTGGCGTTTGTCTGGGAAAAGGCTGCAAATTGTGCAAAGCAGGGTGGCTTGAAATGGGAGGAGCAGGAATGGTTCATCCAAATGTATTAAAGTATGGCGGTATTGATCCAGAAAAATACACTGGTTTTGCATTTGGCTGGGGAGTCGAACGAGTACTCATGATGAAAGAGGGAATAGAAATTGATGATTTGAGACTTTTGTATAGCAATAAAGGAGAATTTCTTAAACAATTTTAATATGGATATTAGAATACTTGATTCTCATTTACGAGAACACTTACAAACAAATGCCAAACCTCTGGACATTGCAAAGGCAATGAGTCTTACCAGTGCTTCAATAGAACGGGTAGAACCATTTGGCAAAGACTGGGTGTACAGCGCAGAGATTACCACCAACAGACCAGATATGGCAAATGTGAGAGGACTTGCACGAGAAGCAGCAACCGTGTTGCCAGAATTTGGATTTAGCGCAAAACTGTTGCCACTTTCTTTACCAAAAGTTAAAAAAGAATCATCTGAGGATTTGCCCCTCAACATAAAAGTAGACGAAAAATTAGTCAACAGAGTTTGCGGCATTGTCATGGAAGTTGTAGTTAAAGATTCTCCAAAAGAAATTCAGGAAAGATTAGAAGCTGCAGGAATAAGAAGCTTAAATAATCTTATTGATGTTACCAATTATGTCATGCTTGAAATTGGCCATCCGGCACACGTCTTTGATTACGACAGGCTCAAAAACCACACACTCATTATTCGAGAGTCAAAAAAAGGAGAAACAATAATTACTCTTGATAAAAAACACCATACACTTCCTGGAGGAGATATTGTGGCAGACAATGGAGAAGGGGAGATTATTGACCTTCTTGGCATTATGGGAACAGACAACAGCGTTGTCACCAACAACACCAAAAGAATTCTTTTCTTCTTTGACAATAATGACCCATGGAAAATCAGAAAAACCTCAATGGGACTGGCTATTCGCACAGAAGCGGCAGCTCTTAATGAAAAAGGAATCGACCCAGAACTTGCTATGGAAGCACTTCTCAGAGGAGTAGGACTCTACAAAGAAATTGCTGATGCAAAAGTTATCAGTGAAATTATTGATATCTATCCCCACCAACCAAAAGCGAAAACAATTACAGTTGAAAATGAACGTATACAAAAAATTATTGGCGTAGACATACCAACAGAAAAATCTGTAAAAATCTTAGAGTCACTCGGGTTTTCAGTCAAAAAACAAAATAGCACTCTTCATGTCCAAGTGCCAAGCTGGCGGGAAAAGGATGTTGAGATAGCAGAAGACGTGGCAGAAGAAGTAGCGAGAATGTATGGCTATCATAATATTCCCAGCTTTCTTCCCCCATTTGAAATGGCAACATTTTATCACCAAAACACCAATCAGTTTTTCTGGGAAAACAGAGTAAAAGAGATGCTAAAGTACTGGGGATTTATAGAAGTGTACACCTATTCCATGGTTTCAGAGAAATTATTTGAAGGACCACTGGAAGAAGCAGTCACCCTTTCTAACCCACTTGATCAAGACCATGTCTACATGCGCTCAACACTTACGCCAAGTCTTCTTGAAGTACTTGAGGGGAATAAAGGAGAAGAGCATATAATGATTTTTGAAATTGCAAATACGTATAAGAAAAATAAAAAAGGACATCTTCCAATTGAAACCAGGGTATTATCTCTTGCCCTCAAAGGGGAGAAAGCAGCCTTTTACCATGCAAAAGGCTATATTGAACAACTGACAAAAGATATGGGAATTGAAGAATTAAC
>DASTLH010000039.1:0-5844 GCA_035715145.1 Patescibacteria group bacterium | reverse complement strand
CATTCCTCTCTTTGCTGTTTCAAGAGGCGGTGAATATTGACCAATTCGTCTTTCTGACGCTTGCTTTGGTTTTATCTCTTCTACTACTAAAAGATGGGTTGCTTCTCTATTGAGGATTACTAGTCCTGTTCCGTGATGTTGGTGAGTGAGTGCATGAATCCTGTCTCCCAGTGATGCTGAGGCTCTTGGGAATGATTCTGTTAGTGAAATTGCCATAGTTATGAAATAAGAGTCCCTTCAACTCTTTCCCCAAGAAGTGCTTTTGAAAGCTCGTTTTCTTTTGTGCCATTGATAAGAAGTGTTGAAAGCCCTTGTTTTGCGAGCGTGATTGCTTGTATGACTTTGTGTTCCATTCCTCCAGTGACGTCTGTTTCATCAGATCCAAACACCATTTTTCTCAGAGTAGGCCAGTTTTCTTGTGTAATATGGGGAATTGTTTTTCCTACTGTGTCGTACACTCCAGAAGTTTTGCCAACCTGAATAATTTTTGTAATTGGGTATTTTTTTTTGAGAAGGAAGAATGCGATATCATTTAAAACCCGTTCGCCTGAATAAATGGTACTTTTCCAAGTTTTATCCCAGATTACATCTCCAAAAACTACAGGAATAATACCTTGTTTAATAGTTTCCTCAAGAGATTCAAAAAATTGCCCAACAGTTTTGCCTTTGTCAGACACGATCATGCTCATTGGACTAAAAGAAACAGCAGGCATATCTTCGGCAAGAAACTCACTGATAATAAGCTGATTAAGTTCTCTCGCATCTTTTGAAACATGAGAAATGCCAAGAGTATTTGTATAGCCATGGGTTCCACCATATTTTTTTGCTGAGGTATGTGCAAAACTCCCCGCTCCATGAGCAATAAGTACTGGTTTGTTTGCTTTCTTAATCTGTTTTATAAGAGTTTGGGCAACTTGCTCTTGAAAGGTATAGGGTTTTGATTTGTCTGTAATAACCGATCCACCTAATTTAATCAGAATAAGTTCCTGCGTCATGTGTACTTAGTCGTAAAAATAGGTAAAATCATTCGATTTAAGCACAGATGCTGTATAATTAGTTTGTGGATAGACTAGTTCAACAAATTCTTCAGGCAGATCCAAAGGCAATAGAAAAATTCTATCTTGAATATTTGCCAAAGATACAAAGGTATCTAAAAAAGCATCTTCCCTCGACCACTGACTCAGAGGTTTTTGCTAATGATATTTTTTTAGAGGCAATTGATTCTCTCCCTCTTTTTGAGGGGCAATGTTCTCTTCAGACTTGGCTGTATAGAATTGCTCACAATAAAGTGGTAGATTTCTATCGAAAGAAAAAAATCACTTCACTACTTATCTCAAAAATCCCGTTTTTTGAAGCAATCGCTCAGGAAGTTTATCAGCCGGAATTTCAGTATGAGAAGAATAAACTGCGCGACAAGATAGAAAAAACCCTCAGGGGTATGTCATACAACTATAGAAAAATTCTTACCCTTCATTATGAGGATAATCTTTCTGTTAAAGAAATTGCTAAAGAAATGAATTTGACTCATAAAGCAGCAGAATCACTTCTTTTCAGGGCACGGCAAAATTTCAAAAAAATATATGCAGAAGAATGATTTTTTAACACAACTTCAAAAACGGGCAAGTGAGCAAGATATGATTTTGCACGGAGTCTTTTTCCCTCATGTGTTTGTTTTTATCAGTAGATATTTAGGGGAATCGCCCTGGAGATGGTTGATTCCTTTATCTGTGATACTTACTATTATTTTTCAGATGCTTTGGGGGTGGGCGTTTGATGAAAAAATTCTGTGGCTTTTTGGAGGATTATGAGAAAACGAGCTTTTATTATTTTTACATTGTATTTATGGGGAAGAGTTTTGTATGGATTAATTTTTCATCCCTATCGGACACTGCGTGAGATCAATCGCCATCCAATTTTAGCTCCAGTTTTACTGACGCCATTTTTTAGTTTGATAGTGTTGTTTTTTATGGGAAGAATAGGTGCGTTTTTGCTTGACATTCATGGAGTGCACAGACAACTCCTTGCAATTATTCTCAGTAGTGGTTTGCTTTCAATTGCTTTTTGGCAGGTACTACTCTTTTACTTTCTTATAACTCTTATTTCTGCAAAACGAAAAGAAGACTATCGTTGACAGAAAAATTCTTCATTGTTACAATCCTGGGTATGGATAAGTTTTTTGCAGTATTTGGGAAATTTGTTCTTTTTATAGTTGTTGCCGGTGCATTAGTTGGTGGGGGAATATATGTCGGGCAAAAAGTTCAGACGAAAAACCAACCCCCTTTTTCTCAACCAACTCCTACGACTGTTGCTCAGTTACTGACTCCTACTGGTTCTGTCTCTCAACAACCACAAAGCACTCATTTTTTGGTGAATGGAGGTGGAGTTGCTCCATTTAAAGCGTACACACTTTCTGCAATTAATGGCTGGAAGCTGACCACAGATCAAGTAAATGTCAGTAAAGTCACGCTAACACAAGGAGATTATCAGTTAATAATTGCTCAAGGAGCAATGGGCGGAGCAGGCTGTACATTCCCGGGGCAACCTCAGGCAGAGATGACAGTTGCACTAACTAATCCAGTTGATATCTCCCTTCTTGCAGGTCAGCCTCTGAGGCGTGGAACAGCACCATCTGCTAATAGCGCGAAAGCAAATTTTACCGTTTGTCAAAAAAACGCTGATGGATCATATGGTACGT
Organism: Patescibacteria group bacterium; assembly: GCA_035715145.1. Taxonomy (GTDB): domain Bacteria; phylum Patescibacteriota; class Microgenomatia; order Levybacterales; family UBA12049; genus DASTLH01. The sequence continues at coordinate 3,149 of DASTLH010000039.1, read as the reverse complement.
TGACTAGTTTTGGGGCAATCAATTATATAACTCCTCTAAGTCCTAGTGCAGATGTCCTTGCACAAATGGACGCAATGGTAGGATCCCTCCAATCAAAATAATGCTTATTGGTGCCAGCGGGCAAAGATACCTGTAGAAAGAAGCCTTTTACTTGTTTTCTCTTCAAGTGCGAGCTCTCCAACTTCAAGTGTTCCTGTTTTTAAATAGCCCCCTAAGACGTTTCCTAGCATAATGCTTGAAGCAGAAATAGCATAGGCGTTTACTATCATAAAGCAAGGGTCTTTTGAAAGAAGTTGACTACAGAGTTTCATTAATTTTGGAAAACTTTCCTGAAATTTCCATATCTGTCCTGTTGGGCCATGTCCATAGATAGGAGGGTCCATGATAATTGCGTCATAGGTGCTTCCTCGTCTAATTTCTCTTTCTACAAATTTTACCGCATCATCTAAAATCCATCGTACCGGTTTTTGTGAGAGTTTTGAAGCTTCTAAGTTTTCTTTTGCCCAAAAGATTGAAGGTTTTGACGCATCAACATGGGTTACCTTTGCTCCAGCCGCCGCCGCTACTACGGTAGAAATACCTGTGTATCCAAAAAGATTGAGGACAGAAATTTCTTTTTTTGATTTGGTAATTGTTTCATCAATGAATTTCCAATGGAGTGCCTGCTCTGGGAAAACGCCGGTATGCTTAAAGGAAGTAAGTCGCGTCCAAAAAGAAACATCTTTCCAGTGCATCAACCATTTTTCTGGGATACGCCTTTTAAATTGCCAAATTCCTTTTTCTGCAGAAGTTCTTTTAAAGAATACATCTGCATCTTGCCAGTCAATTGGGGCAAGACTTGGAAGCCAAATAGCCTGTGGGTCTGGGCGTGCAGTAATGTATGGGCCAAATCTTTCAAGCCTCATGCCATTTCCGCTATCTAATAATTCATAGTCTTTCCATCCTTGGCATATAAGTGTTTGCATATCTGTATTATAGTAGAAAATAAAGAAAAATGCTCACTATTACCATTACTTTCTCATTCTTTCTAGATCAAAATAGAGAAAATTAAAAAAAGGAGTAAAAAAGGTGTTGACGAAAAAAAAGAAATGTTGTATCATGCAATAAGTCTCAATAAATGAAAGAGTTGAGGCATTTATTTTTTTAAAAACATGGCAGACAAATTTCAAAGAACAAAACCACACGTCAACATCGGTACCATCGGTCACGTAGATCATGGTAAGACAACAACAACTGCAGCTATTGCAACCGTTCTCTCCAAACACGGCGGCGGAAAAGCAATGAAATACGAAGATATTGATAACGCTCCAGAAGAAAAAGCAAGAGGAGTCACGATTAACATTTCCCACATCGAATACGAAACAGCAAAAAGACATTATGCTCATATTGACGCTCCAGGACATGCTGATTACATCAAAAACATGATTACCGGTGCAGCTCAGATGGACGGTGCAATCTTGGTTGTATCAGCTCCAGATGGTCCAATGCCTCAGACTCGAGAACATATTCTTCTTGCACGACAAGTTGGAGTTCCAGCAATCGTTGTGTACATGAATAAATGCGACATGGTTCAAGATCCAGAACTCTTGGATTTGGTTGAAATGGAAGTTCGAGAACTTTTGTCAAAATATCAATATCCTGGAGATGAAGTTCCAGTTATCCGAGGTTCTTCTTTGAAAGCTCTTGAAGGAGATGCAGAATACGAACAAAAGATTATGGATCTTATGGACGCAGTTGATTCATACATTCCAGATCCAGTTCGAGACACTGATAAGCCTTTCCTTATGCCTGTAGAAGACGTTTTCTCAATCAAAGGTCGAGGAACGGTTGTTACCGGAAGAGTTGAAAGAGGAATGATTAAAGTTAACGATGCTATTGAGCTCGTTGGAATTACCGCTACAAAGCAATCAGTTGTAACTGGAATTGAAATGTTTAGAAAACAACTTGATGATGCACAAGCTGGAGATAATGCAGGTCTTTTGCTTAGAGGAATTGAGAAAAACCAAGTTGAAAGAGGACAAGTTATTGCAAAACCAGGTTCAATCACTCCTCATACAAAGTTTGAAGCAGAAGTTTACATTCTTGCTAAAGAAGAAGGCGGAAGACACACACCTTTCTTCTCAGGGTACAGACCACAATTCTATATTAGAACAACTGACGTTACTGGTAATGTTACCCTTGCTGAAGGAACAGAAATGGTTATGCCAGGAGATAATACAAAAATGAATGTAGAACTTATCGTTCCAGTTGCTCTTGAAGAAGGTATGAGATTCGCTATCCGAGAAGGTGGAAAAACAGTTGGAGCTGGAGTTATCACAAAAATCATTGCTTAGTTGCAGTTTTTTGTGATATTGCACCGCCGAGAGGCGGTTTTTTTTTGTTTGATATAATCAAAGTATGAACTTACATGACAAAATAGTTATTGTTTCTGCCGCTTCCACTGGGATAGGTCGGGCAGTTGCAGTGGAATTTGCAAAAGAAGGTGCTCATCTTCTGCTTGTTGCTCGCACAAAGGATCGATTACTAGAAACAAAGAGACTTGTTGAAGAAGTTGGAGCAAGTGCAGATATTTTTTTAGTAGATTTAAGCGATATCTCTTCAATTAATCAATTTATTTCTTCTGTAAAAAGCGAATATAAAAGCATTTACGCATTGTGTAATGTAGCAGGAATTTGGCATGGAGAAAATGAAGTCTACGCGGGAAAAGATTATGATTCTTTTACTCAGGAAGTGATTGTTGATACGTTTATGGTCGGAACTATTGCTCCCGCTCTTTTGGCTCATGCGTTTATTCCACTTATGTCAAACACTTCCTCAATAATTAATTTATCTGGAACGTTTGAATCTGGGGCAAAAGGTTGGCTTCCCTACTTTGTAAGCAAAAGAGCAATTGAGGATTTAACTGTTGGCCTTGCCGAGGAATTGAAAGATCGGGGTATTCGTGTTAATGGTATATCTCCGTCAGATACGGCAACAGATGCCTATCAAAAATATTTCCCAGAGTATATTCCTGATGCAATAGAGCCGGAGAAGATTGCCGAATATGCAGTCTTACTTTGTTCAGAGAAGGCAAAGGAGATTACAGGGAAAGTATTTGTATTAAAAAAAGGGAAAGAACCGTTTGAGTCATTTCATTTCTAAGTCTTGAA
>DASTLH010000038.1:0-6957 GCA_035715145.1 Patescibacteria group bacterium | reverse complement strand
TTTTTCGTTTTCATCATTTTCCCAAACAATTTGATAATTTGCATCTGAGGAAAGCTCGTAAGCCTGAAATCCTCTTTCTCGTAAAAGTGGTGAAACGTGAAATGCTTTGGGTTGTAAAATCTGAGCTGCCTCTTGTGCTGTCTGAAGTCCCCTGTCAAAATCAGTACTCACAATGACAACTCCTTTTGGGACAGTTTCCTCGTCAAGTGCTTGAAGTATTGTTTGTCTCGTGTGACGTCTTCCCTCCTCAGTGATCCCAAATTTGCCAACTCCATTTTCTGCAAGGGAGACAACAAGCCCTTGTTTCATTGCGAGACTTTCATCGTGACGAAGAACAAAGTAGGTATTTTTATGCTCAGACTCAGAAGGCATAGCTTATATTCTATCGGGATAATCAGAAATGATTCCGTCCACTCCCATTTTTTCAAAACGCTCTATTTCAGCCTTATCATTTACAGTCCAGACAATGACTTTCATCTGATATCTATGGGCAATTCTCAGTAATGTTTTGGTCAGAAGCCTTTTGTGCGGCTTTACAAATTTTGCTCTTAAAAGAATTGATAAAAGTAAAAATAAATCAGGGAGTGCAATAAAATTAAACGCAAAAGAAAGTTTTGGTTGTAACAATTTTACGCGCCACAAGATTCGAATACTAAAAGCAGAAAGAAGAAAATCAGAATAAGAAAATTTGCTTTCTTTAATTTGTTTTTCAATAAGAGCAATGGTTGGTTTTACTGCATGAATTTCTTTTAAATCGATATTAATTTTTGTTTTTCCTTTTGCTAAATCCAAAACTTCCTGGAGGGTGGGAATTGGTTCTCCTTCTCTTGTTTGAAGTTTTTGCAAATGAGAGAGAGTAATATCTCGTACTTTTCCGTCTTTATTAGTTGTTCTTTTAAGCGTTTTGTCATGCATTGCAACAACAGCTCCGTCTTTTGTAACCCTGACATCAACTTCTATCATGTCAGGTTTGCTATTAATAGCATGGGAAAATGCTTTAAGTGTATTTTCTGAATGAAGTGCCGAGGATCCTCTATGTGCAATTCTAAGCATGTGATTTCTCCTTAACAAAAGTAAGCAAAAACGATTGAAGGTGTTTTAATTGCTCATCGTTAATAACAGAGGTTATTAAAATTTCCTTTTTCGTTTTCTTTTTAAGAAGTTTTTCTTTTTCTGCAAGTTCTTTTTCTGTGAGTAAATCAGACTTTGTTAGAAGGATAACTTCTGGTTTTTCAAGAATTTCACTGTTGTATTGTTGTAGCTCTTTTCGAACCGTGTCGTATGTTGATAACACATCTTCAATTGATGCATCAATACAATGGACTAAGAGTTTGGTTTTCTCAATATGGCGAAGAAATTTCATTCCCAGTCCCTTTCCGCTGCTTGCTCCTTCAATAAGTCCTGGAATATCTGCTAAGGTAATGCCTGATAACATACCCAGATGTGGCTCAAGGGTGGTAAAGGGGTAATTGGCAATTTTTGGCTGTGCATTGGTGAGTGCTGCTAACAAACTGCTTTTTCCTGCGTTAGGAAGGCCTATAAAGCCAATATCGGCAATGAGTCGCAGTTCAAGGTGAATATGTCTCTCCTGGCCTTCTGTGCCCTTCTCTGCATATCGTGGAGTTTGGTTGGTAGCAGATTTAAACTCGTTATTTCCTCGTCCGCCAATACCCCCGCGTCCAATAAGAAATTTTGCATTCGTGTTTTGAACTTCCCAGGTCTCACCACTTTCCTCATCAGTAATAAGCGTTCCAACAGGAATATCTATAATTGTGTCCTCACCGTTTCGTCCAAAAAGGTTTTGTTTTGCTCCTTTAATGCCGTTTTCTGCATAAATTTCTTTTTTAAACCTGAAATCACGAAGTCCTAATATGTCGTTTACTCCTTGAATATAGATATTTCCGCCATTGCCTCCGTTGCCTCCATCAGGGCCTCCTTTGGCCGTTTGAGCGTTTCGTTTAAAAGAAACAGCACCATTTCCGCCATCTCCTGCTTTAATCGTTATTGTTATATCATCAACCAACATGCTGCTATTGTATCATGACGGATACTCTCTCACCAAAAAAGTCTTATTTTCCATGGTAAAATAAGATAATGAAAACATTGTGGACAGGATATAGTCTGACTGTTATTCTGGCAACTGGTCTTGTTGCTTTCTTCTATTGGATGAATACTCCCCTTTTGGTTACAACCGTTAAATTTTCTCCTCTTCCAACATTTTTGACAATGTCAGATAACCCGCAAGTTACCTCTCTTGATATCTGGCAGCCCAAAGTGTTGGGAACAAATACACAAACGTCAGCAATTTCTATTACTGCTACGAGTGCAATCTCATATGATTTGACAAGTAATAAGTTTTTATTTCTGAAAAACCCCAATCAACGACTCCCGATGGCTTCTCTCACAAAAATAATGACAGCTATTGTTGCCCTCGAACATCCTTTGCCAAGTGACAAATATCTTGTAAAGGGTCGGGATTTGGTAGGAGAAGATAGTATGGGGCTTGTAGATGGGGAAACATTGTCTTTGGAAGAATTGTTATATGGGCTTATTCTTCATTCAGGAAACGATGCTGCAGAAACCCTGGCAGATAATTTCCCAGCAGGCAGAGACGGATTTATTTCAGCTATGAATTTAAAAGCTCAGACATTAGGACTTACCAATACTCACTTTACCAACCCAACAGGTCTTGAAGGAGATGGAACACAATATACGACAGCGCAAGATTTATTGGTGATGACTCAATATGCCTTAAGCCATTTCCCGGAATTTGTAAAAATTGTTGGGACATTTGATTACATTATTCCTCAGACGTCAACCCATCAGGAGTATGATTTAGAAAATGAAACCAATCTTTTGACCAGCTATCCAGGGGTTGAAGGAGTAAAAACAGGATATACTCCCGAGGCAGGACTTTGTTTGGTTACCTATCTTAATTATCAAAATCACAAAATTATTGCTGTTCTTTTAGGAAGTGACGATAGACGAGGAGAAATGAAAGAAATGTTGGATTTTTCACTCAAGACTCAAGGAATAATCCCCCCAAGGCATTTATAGCGTCCTTACCCTCCTCTGCTTGTTATTATAAGATAGTTTTGATACAATTCCTCAACACATGAGAGATAGAATTGCACTACAACCGGAAGTGTACCAGACGCTTCAGCAGTCACCTATATTTTGGCCATCAAATCCCTTGCAACGGCTCATGCCATTCCATGTTCCCCGAACAGTTGAAAGAGGCCCAATGGACAAAACCAGAATTTTTGTTACAGGACACATGGTTGACCAGAATCCTAAAAAAGATAGACTTCCTGATAAAAAAGAAAATATCCTAGCAGTACGAGACGCATTATGGTCTGAGCTTGATGAAATTTATGACAGGGATAAAGAAAGAGGAGTTGAATTGGTGTTTTGTAGCGCAACAGCCGGAACAGATCTTTTAGCAATGGAATGGGCCATGATGAAGCGAGACGAAGCACAAAATCGTGGAACAATTGCTAACATTAGTTTGGATATTAATCTTCCATTTGCCCAAGAAGATTTTTTGCCAGAGGCTGTTGAATATGCATCTCAAACAAACTATCCCTGGCGTGCAATTTATGATGAAGCGAAAAAACGAGGATTTATTCACGAACCTCAATGGAAAAATCCATTCCATAAGATAAAATATGGAGCTAAGGTTGCAAAAGAGTCACTTAATGCCGTTTACCAGCGCTTACATCTGCCTGATTGGCAATCGTTTGTTGATTTAAATATGCACATGACGACTATGCTCAGAGGTGGAGATTTTGTGATTGCTGTCTGGGACGGAAAAGGCGGTATTACTCCTGGAGGGACACATCATGGGCTTATGATGTCAGAACCAACTGTTGGGAAAAATAATATGTATATTATCAACACAGGCATTAATAATGTAGGAACCCAGGAAGATTATGAGGAATATTCTGCGAGAATTATTCCTTCAGTTGTTGACACGTCTATGTCTCAAAAATACGATAAACTCCATCAGGCAGCCATTGAGCGCTGGCAACACTCCTCAAGTTTAAGAAGACGAATCTAGCATTTCCTCTATGAAAGAAGCAAGTCAAATTTCATCGGTATCTTTATTATCACTTTCGGAAAGAAGACATATTGCAGGTGAAATTTTTTATGCACGAGACAAAGAAAAAAGTGCTTTGAGAACATACAATGTTTTTAGGGGTGCAGCTGAATACGTGAGAAATCTTTGTGGATTACAAGCCTTTTTTGACAATGTTCCAGAAGGCAGACCTATTTTAGACGTAGGTGCTGGAAGAGGATATGCAGCTGAGGAATTTGCAGACGTAGCGTTTTCTCATGAAAGAAGATTTATTGGTACTGCGCTTCGGTTTAATCGTTCGTTAGTAAATGCGTTTGGGGAGGGAAATTTTCATATTACCTCAGCAGAAGTTTTACGAGGGGTAGAAGATGAGTCTATTGGAGGAATTTTAGGAGTTTATTCAGCACCAGCGTATAGTGTTAATCACGCACAAGTTGCTCGTCGATTTAATGAGGTTTTGGTGCCCGGAGGAATTATTAAAGTCTCACTCTTTCTTACAAGTCCAAGCAGAACTAATTTTATGAAAGAGCTGAGTGAGCTTGGGTATGATGTTATGGCTCAGAGAGTGGACAAGCGGATTATTGTTGTGGCAATAAAACCAGGAGGAGAAAAGAAAATTTCAGCACGAGAGCTTTTAACCAAAGACAATCAAACACGCACTAGTCAGGAGCATCAAGTGGGAATGGCAACTCTATCAAATCATTTTCGCAGAACACTCGGAAGGGGTTTGCTTCGCTTCGTCGGATGAAGATTCTTCAGTAAACAACCCCATTTTATTGTAAAATATATTTTTATGCCAAGAATTATTCCTTCTAAAAACATCAATGCAGCAAAGCTTCTTTTGGAATATTACGGCTATGATTCTCTTTCTTATTTTGCTCTTCATGAAAAGAAAAAGTATTTTTTCTCATCAACAGGAAAATCATTTCTCTCATATGCAATTATAAATAAAGTTGCACTGGTAAGTGGGGATCCTGTTGGGCCGGCTGCGGATATTAAACTTCTTTTAACAGAATTCAATTTTTTAGTTAAAGGAGCAAACCTTTCTAGCTGTTTTGTCGGAGTACATGAAAAATCTCTTCCTTTTTTGCGCTCTTTAAATCATAAAGTTATTCATGCAGGAGATGAGGCAATTATTTCTTTAGCAGCGTATAAAAAGGAATTATTAAAGAAAAAAGTGAGAAGAGCAGAAAAACACATAGAAAGTTTGGGAATTGTTTGTGAGATCTATACAAGAGAAAATATCCCCTCTTCCTACTTGCGACAGATTAAAAATATTTCAGAAGAGTGGTTGCACTATAAGAATGAAAAACAAAGAGGGTTTTCTATGACCTTAGGGAGAATTCCTGGCATTGATGATAAAGATTGTGAGTTTGTTATAGCAGTGCAACATAAAAAAATACTGGGGTTTTTGACTTTTGTTCCAAGTTTTGCCTCACAAACACTTTCTTTAGATATGTCCCGGCGAAAGCTTCAAACGCCAAACGGACTGACTGAATTTTTATTTATGAAGGCTTTTGAATATTATAAAACGAAAAATATCCAACAAGTCAGCTTAAATTTTGCGACATTTTATAAACATAAGGGCCATCATAATTACTCAATTTTCAAACTTCTCAAAAACGGCGTGTATAAAAGTTTAAGTACTTTTTACAAGACTCATCAGTTGTATTCTTTTAATGAGAAATTTTTACCTGAGTGGCAAAGCAGGTATGTGGTGTTTGAGAAAAGAAGACATATTCCCCGCTATATGCTGGCAATTGCTCGTGCAGAACTCAATATCTAATAGTTAGCTAAATATGATCCTGTGAGTCGGTTTGAGCATCCTGTTTTGTCTTGTGAACAGTTTTATCTTTGTGATGTGCTGGACTGTATATCGTATACAATTTCATTTTATTTTCTGCAGAAGTATTAATTATATTATGTTTTGTTCCAGCAGGAACTATAATTGCCGTTCCATCTGACAATTGAAATTCTTCTCCATTTAAAATTGCTGTTCCAGTGCCTTTTTCTACCCGGATAAATTGGTCGACAATTTCATGGACTTCCATCCCTATATCTTCTTTGGGATTAAGGCTCATTAAGACCAGTTGACTGTGTTGTGATGTATAGAGTACTTCTCTGAAATTCTCGTTTTCCAATGTTTTTTCTTCGATGTTGAGAATATATCCTTTCATACCTTTCACCTCCTTTACATCTATTCTATATGCGGATCCCCTTTTAGACAGTGATAATCGTCACTATGAACAAAGTTTTCTGTTTTTAATAATCTCTGAGGTATGGAGAAGATAAATTTGGTCGGGGAAAGAGGACTTGAACCTCCGACCTCACGGTCCCAAACCGCGCGCTCTAGCCAACTGAGCTATTCCCCGATACCCTCTATTATAATGGAATTTAGGATTTGAGGCAAGAAAAAGATACTTAAGACTTTGGATGGCCTGTTGCCACACCAATTACTCCCCTATCAAATGCTTGTTTTCCTGTGAGAAGAGAGGGTTTTATGGTCAGAGTCATGTGGGGAAAAAGAGAAAAACGTATTGGATCTGGGAAAAAGCGACTTGTGGTTGTATAGTTGCCAACTGGGTCTGTTGTTTTGATTTGCAGCATTCCTGCTCCGCTTGGAGTTGTTAGTGGGTTTGTTTGTGAAGTTACTTCATCTAGTCTTACAATGCTACTACTGACAGAAAGGCCACCTGAGGCAGGAGATTCTTCGCCTTGTAGTGTGTCTGCTTGTCTGCCAAATTCTAGAGACAATCCATCTTGTCCGATAAGACTGGTAATAGAGTCCCCCAATTGTTCTACAGCCTCAGAGCTGAGTCCTGATAGCTTTAAATGATACCCTGTAAGAGGACCAACTGTTAATTCTCGTGTTGGAACTT
>DASTLH010000037.1:0-4352 GCA_035715145.1 Patescibacteria group bacterium | reverse complement strand
GTGACGTTTTCCTTTGCCTCAAGTGCCTGATGAAGTCCCTCTGACAAGCGTCGGCCAACCATAAGTCTTCCGGTAAATTCATCTACCAAAATAACTTCATTATCTTTGACAATATAATCTTTTTCTTTATGAAAAAGTGTTCGGGCTTTTAATGCTGCTTCCAAGTGATACACCGTATCGAAATCTTTCTCATAAATATCTGAAATACCGAATAATTTTTCCAATTTTGAAATCCCATGTTCTGTCAAATGAGCTGTTCTCATTTTTTCATCTATTTTATAATCGGTATCACTAGAGAGTTGCTCTACAAGCTTTGCATACTGGTAATACTTTTCTGTTGGTTCTTCATCAGGAGCAGAAATAATATGGGGGGTTCTGGCCTCATCAATAAGCACAGAATCAACCTCATCAACAATTGCATAATAATGTCCTTTTTGTACCAATTGTGATAATGACTGACTCATGTTGTCCCGCAAATAATCAAACCCAAACTCAGAATTAATGCCATACACAACATCTGCTTCGTATGCTTCTTTTCTGGAAATTTCTTTCAAATGTAACAGCCTGAAATCATTGACACTTGATGCAGTAAACTCAGGATCAAAAATATATGACTTTTCACTAATAATTGCAGACACACTCACACCAAGAAGATGGAACACTGGTCCCATCCACCCGGCATCACGACGAGCAAGATAATCATTTACCGTCACTAAGTGAACATTGTTGCCAGTAAGACTATGCAGGTATAACGCAGGCACAGCAGAAAGAGTTTTTCCTTCTCCTGTTTTTTGCTCAGCAATTTTCCCGTGAGAAAGAGCCATTGCCGCCATAAGCTGAACATCATAATGACGCTGGCCGAGCACCCGAGACGCTGCTTCTCTCACAAGAGCGAATGCTTCAGGAAGGATTGCATCAAGGCTTTCTCCTTTTTCAATTCGTTGTTTAAACTCCTTTGTTTTTTTTGCAAAATCAGCTAGTTTAAGCTTTTTCATCTGTGCGTCAAGCGCATTAATTTCTGCAATAACAGGAGAAAATTTTGAAATTTCTTTTTCGTTGGAATCGAATAATTTAGTGAGAAACCCTAGTGCCATAATTAGAAAAATGAGCCTTCGTCAAAGAAGATATGACTATCTTACCACAGGAAAACACGGTTAGCAATAAATGTAATCCCCTGCCAAAAGACAGGGGATTTACCAATTGATCAATTGGTAAAGAGAATGCAAAGAAATGCAATCAAGTTATTTTCTCTTCTTGGTTGTTTTCTTTGTTGTTCTCTTTGTTGTCTTTTTTGTTTTCTTAGCTGCCATGTCAATCACCTCCTTTTGGTGCCCGTTTTGCGGAGTAGATCTCACATAAGCTGGGCAGAGCTATTTGTATCGTGAAACTTTTTAATTACGTTGTCAATAGTTTTTCATTGCTTCAAAAATGAAGGTTTAGATTGCTAAAACAATAAAAATTAAATTATTTTTACGAGGCTGTTGCTATTTTTTCAAAGGAGATAGAATATCTTTTCCGATATATTTTCTGAGTATTTCTGGAACAACAACGCTTCCATCTTGTTGCTGATAGTTTTCTAAAATTGCAGCAATTGGTCTATTCATAGAAAATGCTGTTCCATTGAGCACTTGAAGATATTTTCTCTCTGGACCATCTTGATATTTCATATTCAATCGTCGTGATTGAAAATCTGTCACTGTAGAAGTTGATGTGACTTCTCGATATTTTCCCTGGGAAGGAAACCACGCTTCAATGTCATATTTTCTGGCAGCATTAAATCCTAAATCACCGCTGCAAATACGAATAACCTGATAGGGAATTTCCAAAAGTCCAAACAATTTTTCTTCCAGAGATAAAAGATATTCGTGTTCTGTATCATCTTCTCCTTCTGCCACAAAACAAACCATTTCTACCTTATCAAATTGATGAACCCGAAAAATTCCTTTTGTATCCTTTCCATAACTTCCTGCCTCACGTCTAAAACAGGTTGAAAAGCCAACAAATCTTTTTGGCAATTCTTCTTTTGGAATAACACTGTCTTTAAAAAGAGGAACAATGGATTGCTCAGACGTCCCGACAAGATACAAATCATCTTTATCCAAATGAAAAATATTTTCTTCTTCTCCCATCTGGGTATACCCTAAATCTTCCATGATAGAAGTTCGCACTAAGACGGGAGGAATGACGGGAATAAACCCTTCTTTCACCAAAACATCAAATGCTAATTGTTTGAGAGCAAATTCCAGAAGAGCACCTTCCCTCATAAGATAATCAAATCGAGCTCCAGAAATTTTTGCAGCTGTTTTAACATCTATAACTCCTAATATTTCTCCCAACTCCAAGTGGTCTTTAATTGGAAAATCAAAACTTTTAGGAGTTCCTACTTTTTTAATAACTTCATTTTCTAATTCACTTTTAGCAATCTTTACATCAGGCTTTACAGGATTTGGAATTTTAAGAAGTTCTCGACGTAATTCTTCATCCACGGCTGACAATGCAGCTTCTTGCCTATCCAGCCGCTCTTTGAGGCTTTTTCCTGTTTCAATCTGCTGAAGTGTTGGCTTCCCTTTCATTGCTGCTACCAGCATATTTCTTTCTTCACGAAGTGTTTGAACCGCCTGAGAAAGTTCCTTCTGTTTTGCATCAATTTCTAAGATATGAGAAACAGAAATCTTTACTCCTTTTGCAGCAGACTGTTCTTGGAAGTACTCTGGGTTTTCTCGTAAAAGTTTTATATCAATCATAACGACAATTTTTCTTGAATAATCTTTCTCAATTTTTGAATTGCTTTATATCGGTGATTATACTCTTTCTTTTCTTCTTCGGTCAATTCCACCTCATGGTAAAACTTATGAATGTCTGGTAGGTAAAAAAATGACCGATAGGGAAATCCTTTCATAAGTTCTATGAGTGGCTCTTTTGAAATCTCTCCTGATACTGTGTCCTCAATGCTCCACACCTCACCAGTTGGCAAGGCAAGAGACAAAACTACTCTGAATTTCGCCTTTCTGTTGTCTTCCGGCAGCTGCTTTGCCACTATTTTCATTTTTTCAACAATATCCTCATCCTTTCCCTCAGGACCTGCCCAATACCTGCTTTGCACTCCAGGTTCACCATTAAGAGCATCAATTTCTAGCCCTCCGTCATCAGAAATTGCAGGAATCCCTGCAAGAAACGCATACTCTACTGCTTTTTTTTGAGAATTATGTTGGTAGGTATCTCCGTCTTCGTGTACCTCATGGACTATTCCTAAATCATTGAGAGAAACAAACTCAACTGGCAAATCTTTCAGATATTCTCCTATTTCTTTCAGTTTCCCTTGATTGTGAGTTGCTATGAGGATTTTTTGCATGGAATTTATAATCCCATCTCAGAGGAGATGGCTTGCATTGACTCTAAGGTGATTGTAATAAATTCTTCAAGGGGAATTCCCAGTTTGGTTTCACATAATTTAATGTTTTCCCTATCTACCCCTTTGGAAAAACCTGGTGTGTTGAAGCGCTTGACAACAAATGCGCTATCAATTGATGCAAGTTTTTTATCAGGATGAATAAGCGCCGAAGAAACTACCAACCCGGTCAACTGATCAACTGTTGCAATTGCCCAATCCATATCAGACTGCGGATTTGTTCCAGTCTTCGTGTAATTATGTGCCTTTATTGCATGCTGAATTGGCTCTTCAACAAGATTTGGATTCCTGTCAAAAAGCAGTCGTCCATGGTAGTCTAATGCATCTTCTTTTTGAGCTACTTCATAATCCACATCGTGTAAAAGCCCTATGATTCCCCAAATTTCCTGGGCTCTTTTGTCAAAATCATCTTTATGAAGATATGCATAAATTCCCTTCATTGCTGCCTCAGCTGCCAAAGAATGCTTGATAAGATTTGGAGTCTCCATGTGTTCTTTAAGCAAATCAAATGCTTCCTCTCTTGTCATTTTTACTGATGAAACATCAACTGTTGTTGCCGAAGAGACAACCGGAACCTCTTTTTTGGGCTCATTACTTTCTTTTTCAATTTCTTCTTCCTCCTCTTGTTCTATGGTATCTCTTTTAAGCAGTGGAAATAAAATTAATTCTTTAATGACCCATGTATTGGTAAATAACATGACAAGCCTATCAATTCCAATTCCTATCCCTCCATAGGGCGGCATGCCATATTCCATTGCTGCTAAATAATCTTCATCAACATGCTGTGCCTCTTCTTTATCGGGCCTTGCGGCATCAGTGTCTTTTTCCCATGCTTTTCGTTGAACAGTAGAATCAGTTATCTCTGTCCACCCATCAATAATTTCTTTACCACCAATGTAACCCTCATATCGCTCTACCCAGCCTTCTTTTTCTCTATGTGGCC
>DASTLH010000036.1:0-48660 GCA_035715145.1 Patescibacteria group bacterium | reverse complement strand
ATTACAAGATTTGTCATCAACTCTAGGACGTGATAAAATACCACACTATGGCAGAAAAACAATTTGTAAAACCCAGAGAATACCCGGAAATCGCTGCAATAACACGTTTTCCCAAAAACCCGGGATCGTTAAGAGAAGCTCTAAGGGAAATTCCCCTGCAAGCATATCACGGCGACCCAAAAGGTCAGGTTCTCACAGAAGAAACAAATTACCTGCCTGATTTTAATGCAATTGCCCTTATGACAGAAATTGTTGATGACGCCAAAACATTTGCTCCTCTTTCTGTCCATGAAAAATTTAGCCTTGTCATCTCAGCATACTATGCCCATCACCAGGGAGATGAAACACAAAATACCTTCCATGTCTTAGATTCCACAATGACCTCAGTTCGTCAGAGACTGGCTATAAAAGAATTTGAAGAGCGTGCAGAATTTCTTTTTCAACTTCTTCCTCTGGCAACAAAAATGAATACCCATGACCGCCATCCTTTACGAAATATCGAAAGCTATTTCTGGCTTAAAACCCAGTTGGAAAACCCGGAAAATATTGACTATTTTAAAGAAATGGCTCTAGGATTCCCTGAAGAGTTGCTTACAGATAGAGAACTCGCTGAGCGATCAAGAGCAAAAAGACAGGCAATGGTGGCAATTCGCCTTCGAAATACCGCAGATACACTCGTTGAGCTCCAGCTGCTTGATCCGGCATTAGCAAATAGACTTAAGTATCGTGACAGAGTTAATGCAAGACGTCTGGCTGCCAATCTTGAAGCTGCTCGTGAATCAGGCATGCATATTGAGTGGGAAGGAAACAACGGTCTGCTCAACGGAACAACCCTCAACCATGCTAATTCTGCCAGACGCTTCACTAATGGCCTCAAACAAGATGAGCATGAATTAAGACGAGGAATGAGAGAAGAAACAGAAGAACTGTTAAGAAGAGTTTCTATTGTTTTAGACAGGCTCACCAATGGGTCATGCAATCCAAAAGTCCGGGCAACAATTACCTATGAGCTACTTCATGAGGAACTTTTACGAGAAGACATTGATGTTGCTCCCAACACCCTTGGCCATCTTTTCTCTAAGTATCCCCAAAAAGTTAATGTCGCACCACGAAGATCAAGAAACCTCACACCAGAAGATGTAGCAGAATTGTACAGACTTATTGATGAAGGACTGACCAATAGAGAAATTGCTCAAAGAATGGGTATTAACAGCATTACTACCATTGTAAATCACAAAAAGAGACGACAAACTCAAGAAGAAGAATAACCTATGACAGAAAACGGACAAAGATCATCTGCAGAAAATTCTATGACTCCTCTACAAGGAAGAGATGAGCGTCATGCCTACGCTAGTCCTCCTATTGATCTTCTTCAGCTAAAAAAAGCTCCTTCATCTCTTGCTGATTTTTTCTATTATCGGGGAGAAAGATTTTATGAAACAGTTCGAAAAGCCACAAGAAGCTCATATGAATCTCTTGCCTATCCGGGACTAACACCAGAACAACTCTATAGACTCCATGACAGCGTGCGAGTCATTGATGAAATGTCATATTTATCTTTAACTGATAAATTAAGTTTTTTTGCCAATTTTGTTTATTCAATGATTCCCCAATCAGAACAAATGGCACAAAATTATGTTGCTACCCATCTTCGCATTCCCCCAACTGTTTTTGGATATCTTGAAAATGAAAGAAAACATCACCACGGAACAGATTACGTGGCCTTTAGAAGAACCATGAAAATTCGTGATTACCTGCGTCTGAGTAACAGCAGCTATATTCCAAATGAATTTGATGCAACTGTTTTTGAAATTTTTGGCAAAGACCCCGCACCAGAGCTCAGTTTAAAAGAAATTGCCGTGCAGATTAAAGCAAACCTTGTGGGAAAATATGACGACGTTGATGCTTTGAAAGACAGTTCTCTTCTTCAACGAGTCATCAGAAGCAGAAAAATGTTAGTTGAGATAGGAATACTTAGTGACAAACATTTGGTAAACAGACGTGAGATTGCCACACAAGCAACCCAAAGGGATATTCTCGCAGCATATACGGCACTCAAACCAGCTTTGCAACATACCCTTCATAATCTTGTTGTGGTCACAGGCTTTAGTGAAACAACCATTCGAAAACATCTTGAAGCAACCAATACTCCCTACCTTCCTGCTTTGACAGAAATCGATACTGTAGCAAGAGCATATCAACGCCTTGCACTGGGTAAAAACCATACTCTTGGGGAAATTGCCCGCACAACCGGCCTTACCGAACAGATTGTCAGAGCAAGACTCAAAGCACTTGGTGAAGAATTTGTCCCTCTGAGTCGCACTGAAAGAATTGACTATATTGCCTCAGAAATTCGCTCTGTTGTTGGAATTCTTGCAGAGGCCGACAAAATAAATGCAGCTGATATTCCTTTTGAACAAATTACCCAAGAGCTACACCGGCGAGGTATCCCCATGACAGAGGAACAACTGGACAGTTTTTGGAACAATCATCAACATGGAAGACTACTGGGCCTGCGACTCAGGTCACACGCAAAACTTACCAACGAGCAAATTAACCTTGCAAAAAAACTACGAGCCGAAGGCCTTACTCAACAAGCAATTGCCCACCAGTTGCATACGTCTCAACCTGTTATCAGTAGAGTTTTGGGGGAAACAGAAGAACAGGAGTAATCAGGCGCCAATTTTAAATTCCACAACGTCGCCGTCTTTCATTATGTATTCTTTTCCTTCAAGTCGTGCTTTTCCCTTTTCCCGACTTCCCTTCCAGCCGTTGTTGGCAACAAAATCGTCAAATCCAACAACTTCTGCTTTAATAAACTTTTTAATAAAATCTGTATGAATTTCTCCGGCAGCAAGAGGTGCTGACATTCCTTTTTTAATTGTCCACGCCCTGACTTCTTTCTCCCCTGCTGTTAAAAAAGAAATCAATCCCAGACTGCTGTAGGCTTTTTGAATAAGTCTCTCAAGCCCAGAGCTTTCCAGTCCCAAATCTTTGAGATATTCCTGTTGCTCATCTTCTGTCAATCCAGCCAAATCAGCCTCAATTTGAGCACAAATAACCACACAACTTTCCTTTTCTACTCCCAATAAAGAAGAATACTCACTCAAAACTTTTTCTATAGTTGCAGGATTATACTGCGCTTCAGAAACATTCAAAACAACCAGTTGTCTTTTGTTGGACAATAAAAACAAATCCCGAAGCTCTTCTTGTTCTTCATCAGATAAGTTTTGAAGATACACTGGAACACCAGTATTTATTCCTGCCACTGCTTTTTCCAGTACCACCTTTTTCTTAGGGTCAATTTTTCTATTTTCTAAAGATTTATTAAGAGTAGATAAATCTGCCAGCATCAATTCGGTATTGATGGTTTCGTAATCTGATTTTGGGTCAACTGCTCCTTCTTTAATGATGTTGGCGTCTTCAAAAACTCTGACAACGTGAGCAATTATCTGCACTTCCCGAATGTGTGACAAAAATTTATTTCCAAGCCCTGCACCTTCTGCCGCGCCCTTGACAAGTCCTGCAATATCTACAAATTCAACAGTTGCCGGCTTAAGTGGTGGCAACTCTGACATTTTTTCTTCTGCCATGGTTATTTCTGCGAGCTTATTGAGTCTTTTATCCGGCACAGCAACAATTCCCACATTTGGCTCTATTGTGGCAAAAGGATAATTTGCAGCCAACGCCTGTTGCTTTTTAAGAAGCGCATTAAACAACGTGGACTTGCCAACATTTGGCAACCCAACAATTCCAACAGAAAGATTCATAGGAGTAATTATATCAGATTATCCTTATATATAAATCAAAAGAGAGATAGGAACTTACTCGACGCAATTTTTTCTAATTTTGTACCAACACTCATTAAGGAAATGTTAGAGTCAACACTACTCATGTAAGTATTACCATCTGTTACAGGCTTCTTAGGAGAATAAGGTACTTTTAGATTTGTGGTATTAACATTCATGTAGTCGTCAATGAAGGCATTTATCTTTTTATCTCTTTCTTTAATCAATTTATCTTTTTCTTCAGATTTTGATACTTTCTCGATCTTCTCAGCATAATCCCGAACATACTCAGTAATTACCTTTTGTCTATTAATTCTTATTTCTTGTTCATTTTTCTGAAAAAAACTGTTGTTATACTCTACACACTGATCATACATCTTACATGTATTATAAAATGATGTAATAGTATCCCACTCATCGCGTTTAAAATCTGATAAAAATAAATAACCAAATTTTGTCCAGCTTTCATCTTGCAGTATGTGGATATCAGGTAAATCACTTGAATTTTTTGTTAAAGCTTCCTTAATTTTCTTTATTTGCCTCTCCGCACTTTGTATCTCAAGCAAAACAATATTTGCAGAATCTTTTTTGTAATCAAACTTACTCTTGGAATAAACAGTAAACGCAAAAAGACCAACAATTAGAGTAATAAAGCCACTTGCAAAATTACTTATAGAATCTATTGTCATAAAAAAACTGCCATTTGGGCAGCAAGAAAAACTATACTCCTTCCATATCTGGAAAACAAGGGGAGTTTTTATGAAGGAAAATTAGATAAGCTTTTTGGCTCGGGCTTGGAGATAGAGGTCTTTTTTAACCAAAAGTATAGCTCCCAGGCCAACAAACAATGCTGCCAGATTCCAAAGTCCTCCAATAAAAGGAATGATGCTTATTATGCTAAAGATGATAAGCCCGACAAAAAGTCCCAACAGATTTTTGTCTGGTAAAAGTTTTTTTCCAATTGCATAAGAAATAAAGATTTTATTCAACAGCATAAACAGAACAAATCCAAAGAGCAAAATGAATGCGAAAGAAATTCCAATAATTGTTGCGAGCAAAATAATAAATGTTATTGGCATCAATATCACTGCCAGAAATCCAATTCCCAGACTTTGCCATGGTTTTGTTGTGAGTGTTGTATTCACACTTTTCATATAAAGAGGCACAAGCCACAACAGCAACCACCCGATAACAAATGACGAGATAAGACTCATTGTCTCCCAGACAACATTAAATCCAACAAACCCATTTCTTGCTTTTTCCATCTGTTCTTTTTGCTGCGGGGTATTCCAATTTGTCTGGTGATATGTCACGCCTTTTACCGCAACATCTGAAGGAAGATTTGCTTTTGTGTTGCTCCAATAATTCAGACTTCCGGCGATGCTACTTTGCCTTGTGATACTTAATGTCTGGGCTACCCCTGTGACATTTCCGCCAATTGCCCCATCAATACTCATCTGGGTGCCGGCAAATGTTACTCCCTTTCCTATTGGCGAGAGAAGCGAGATATTTCCTCCGGCAGCAGAGAGAGACCCTGCTATTTTTGCCGAATCTTCAATTGTTATTGTGCCCCCAGCTGCTGTGACATTTTTTCCAACATCTGCTCCAATAAGTACTTGTCCGCCGACAACTCGCACATTCCCCCCTACTTTTCCATTGACTGTGACATTTCCACCAGCAGACAAAACATCACCAGCAACAGTTCCATTGATAAGCACATTACCTCCTGCCACAAAAACATCTCCATTAACAGTGCCTGAAATGACTACTGTTCCTCCAGATACAAAATAGTCCTCATTTATTATTGTATCTCTGGGAAGTGTGACAGTATTTCCTGTAGAAAAATTACTTTGAGCAAAAATGCTTTGAGGCAAGACAAAAAACCCAATACCGACAACAAGAAGAATGAGTAAAAATAATTTCTTTAATAGCCCTATCATAGACAAACCAACTCTATCCCTTCTTTTTCTTTTTTGCAGTGACAGGTGTCACAGGGAAAATGGCACAAATCTCTCATGGAAAATAACTTAATTTCTTTCCTTGTCCAAATCCTGAAGTCTTCTTCTTACCTCAGGGCCTGGAGGAGAATAATTTTCTTTATCCCGCTTCCATATCAATACAGCCCCATGGACAATATCATGCATTCTTTCATCAGCTTCACTGTTTCCCTCCTGAGTATTCGTGATATATCTTTCATACGTTGAGGGAGAAACCCGTACAATATGAACCCCTTCCCCAAGACCCATGCGTTCCTGTTGTCCAACATAGGAAGCAATTGGCGAAACAACAAGTAGATCAACATCACTTCGCAGAGGCTCATGGTCTCTTCGTGCCCTGCTGCCAAACAAACCCACCATATCTGCTCCCCACTTGATTTCATCTTCTATAATGCCGGCAATATCTTCTCTGTGTGTTGGCCCGTCAAAACGCGCTCCACGCAAAAATTGCTCAAGATATAACTTCCAAATTTTTGGATTTGTCCCTCTTGCCTGCTGCAGGTTTTCCCCCCAGTTAAAATGTTCATGCTGTGCCATTGGAAAGAATTATAACAAAAATATTCATTATTCTTCTTGATTTCTTACAAAAAAACTTTTATAAATAATGTATGGCAAATAGAGTTGTTCATTTTGAGATAGAAGCAAAAGACAAAGACCGAGCAAAAAAGTTTTATGAGCAAATCTTTGGCTGGGAAATGCAGCAAATGGGTAAAGACATGAGTGATTACGTTGTTGTTGTCACAGGCGATCCAAAAGAACCAAATGGCATCAACGGCGGCATGTATCAAGCTCAAAAAGAAAAAGAACTCAATGCCTTCAGATGTGTAATTTCAGTTGATGACGTCAAAAAATCTATGGGAGACGTCAAAAATGCAGGAGGAAAAGTACTTCACGGACCAGATGATATTCCAGGAGTTGGACTTTATGCTCTTTGTGAGGATACCGAAGGCAATATGTTTGGTATACTTCAACCATCCTCGGACATGACAGCACAAAAGTAATTTTAGAAAGCAGATTCAGGACTAACCCCAGGTTTCATAACCTTAAACGAAAGAAAATAACACACAGCCACTAAAATACTTCCCACCAAAAATGGCAACGGAATGGAATATGTTGCTATTACGCCCCCCATTATTGGCCCAACTATCATGCCAATACTCTGATAAGACGCATTCAACCCCATGATAGAACCCTGTGATTTAGCATCTGCTTCCTGAGACAAAATGGTAGGCAAAAGAGTCTGAACAGTACTATTAACAACACCCAACACTATTGATGCAATAACAAATGGCAAGATTGCGTGAGAAAAATACATTGCTAAAAATGTGAGTGCCGTAAAAATTATTCCCAAAGAGAATGCTTTTTTTACTCCAAAGATTTTAGAGAACCACTGGATAAGAAAAGTCTGTGCAATAAGTCCAACTGCACCAAACATGGTAAAAAGTAATGCATTTTGAGATTGAGTTACGTGGAGTATTTTCAAAGTAAATGGCTGATAACCAAAAATAATTGCACAGGAAAATGCCATAAAATAAATTAACGAAATAAGAAATGTCACCCCGACATTTGGATCAAATAACGTGTGCCACAAGCGTGCAAAATCAAATAATTTCGCATTGTGGACTTCTCCCATGTGAGTGTTGGTTTCAGGTAAATACAATGCAGTCATTACAACAGCAATAAGCGTAATAATGCCGGCAATGAGAAATGGAACGCCACTGCCAAATCCAACAGTTAATGCAGAAATTGCCGGACCAAACACAAATCCAAAGCTAAATGCTGCACCAATAAAACCAAATGCCCGTGGTCTCTCTTCCTGTGTCGTTGAGTCAGAAATCACAGCAAACGCAACAGGAATATTTCCGGCTGTTAACCCATCAAGCATTCGAGCCGCAAAAACAACAATAGCATTAGGCGCAAATGCCATCATGAAAAAAGAGATTGCGGTCCCGATAATAGAAAGTAAAAGCATTGGTCGCCTGCCATATTTATCTGATAGTCTTCCAATAATTGGTGTTGAAAGAAATTGGCAAATGGAAAAAGAGGCAAATAAAAGTCCATTTTGTAAATCTGATAGACCAAATTTTTTGGAATACGAATACAAAATAGGAATCACAATGCCATAGCCAAGCATGTTAACAAGAGCAATAAGCGCGATAATAACAAGGTTGCGGTTTTTGTGCATGGGAGTTAATTATATCTGATAAGGAGTATCTATGACAACTGAGGATTTTCAATTGTGGCAATAAGTTTGTTGGCTCTCTCTAAAATGTCATTAAAAGGAGCTTTGAAATCAATAATAAATGTCCCTTTCACTTTTTCAGAAATGTCTTTGGGCAAATGTTTTTTTATCTGAGGAAAAAAAGTTTGATGACCACCAATAATAACTGCTGTTGCGTGATTTTTGTCAGCAAATATCTTGGCGCTTTTCCCCATGTGAATGAGATGTTTGGAAATGTGATCTTGAATATGACGGTCAATTTTATCTTGAGCGTCCCAGGTATCATCACCGTGCCTTACTCTTTGAGGGATATTAGAGGAAGTAAACTCCTCTTGTTCTTGCACAGAACCTTCTCTGAGCATAATCATTTTTGAATGTTTTCTATCAACGAGAAGCACTAAATAAGCATTCTGCATCATATGTATGATAAATCAATTTTGGAGTATTTTGCGTAAGAATTCAGTGATAAAAGTCACGTAGGATTTAGAAAGTATTCCACAGGGCTTGATTTGTAACCTCATGATGATAAATAACTTCTGAATTTTTAACTCTGGTTCCTAATTCTTTAGGGCTCCTATGAGCAGCAAGTTCTTTAAAATAGGCAAACTTTTCTTGGCTTACCTCTCCTATAATTTTCCCAATAAAATCACTTGCTTTGAAATATTTTAATGCATCACTAATGGTAGAGGGTAAAAAACGCAACCTGTCTCTTTTACTTTCATCTCTTTTAAGCTTTTGGCCTGACATGCCAGTTTTTATAAGAACATACAACCATAAATAAGGGTTGGTATCAGGAGCAACAGATCTAATTTCGATGCGTGCAGATTTTTCATTACCTACGGGAATTCGTATCATCGATCCCCTATCAATTGGTGAAACTTTAATCTGATTTGGTGCTTCAAAATGCGGATCAAGACGCCTGTATGCATTCACACTTGAATTAATAATGAGACAAATTTCCGGAGCATGATTGAGAAGTTTTGAGATAAAATCCCAAGCTATTGGTGAAAGACTTTCTTTTCCTTTTTTATCGTAGAAAATATTTTTCCCTGCTTTAGAAAGAGAAAAATTTGTATGCATACCACTTCCATTAATACCCATCATGGGTTTTGGAAGAAATGTTGCTGTCATACCCATTTTATTGGCAACCTGACGACATACTAATTTATATAACTGAATTTGATCTGCCGCCCGTACGACATCTGTATATGAAAAGTTCATTTCAAATTGACTTGGAGCAACTTCTGGATGATCTTTTTCATTCTTAAAACCCATTGCTCTTTGTGCCTCAGCACATGCATCAATAAATTGGCGAAGCTTATCCATAGGAAGCGAATGATAATATCCACCAGTGGAAATCAGCGTAAAGCCAAACTTCTCATCGTACGCTTGCTCCACATTTACCCCATCTACTAAAAATCCTTCTATTTCTGCAGAAGCGTTTGCCGTAAGATTATCTTTTGTTTTCAATTCTCTTGTATATTTTTGTAAAAGCCCGCGAAAATCAGACTCATACTGTTTTTTATCTCTTGTATAGACATTTGCAAACATAATAACTTTCCCTGGTCCAAAAAGATCTGAGGGAAGCCACATAATACTTCCCCAATCAATATCTAGTCGTAAATCTGATTCACTTTGCTGAGTAAACCCTCTTACCGATGACCCGTCAAATGTCAAATTATCTGATGAGGACAATAAAAATTTCTTATCATAATCCAGCATATGAAATTTTCCTTCAATATCTGAAAAACAAAGAGTAACAGCTTTAATGCGCTTTTCTTTTTCTAAGTAAGCTCTATATTCTGCTTCTAATTTCTCGGGAGCAACAGTAGTGTACTTCTCTTTTGCCTGAAGATTTTTTTCTTCTAACTCATCGTATGGAATTTCTAGGAAATTTCTTAGATTTGAAATATTATCCATAACTTTTATTATACTAACAACGCATTATATTATTTGTCAAGCATTTTTAATGATAATTATCATTAATTTTATTTTTAGTTTGTTTTCTCTATTACGTAAGCTCTATTGCTTTTTATTTATGGATTCTTTACGCTAAAAATATAACTTATTCTGAGAGGGGGTGAAAAATTATGGCAAAAAAGACAAAGCAATCATCTCATTCACATACACATCTTCATCTTCTTATTGTTACTCTTTCTGTTTTGGTAGTTATTTTAGGTTTTGGGTTTATCAGTACCCGCTCAGAAGCAGAAAAAGCAAAAAGTGAAGCTCAAAAACAATTGGTAAGAAAAGAGTGTAATGCCAAAGGAAATCCTGTTATCAATGTTACTCAAAAAATTCTCAATGACGCAGACAGCGGCGAAGCCGGCAATTACTGGGCATACGATACTATTGAAAGACGTATCCAAGTCTGGAAAGGAGAAAAAGGAACATACTGCGCAACCGTAAAGTATGAAGGAAAATTTGCAGCAATCGCAGGTCAAAGAAGTCCTGGGAATACTGGCGTTTTGACAGGAACTGAAAAAGGAGAATTTGAAGGAGGATATCGAGCAGATATTACAGGAGCATTATTATCGTCTCCTTCCCTTCCAACAAAAGGCTCTATTGGAACAACTGATTACAAGTGTGATGTTAATGGCAATTGTCCTGGATCATTTGATTGGACGACAAAATATTTCAATACAAGTGCAGCAGGCTTTACATTTTCCATGCCCTGGTGGGGGTGGACCTATAGAAACGGTCATCATATTTGGGTAAATGCAATCACCGGAAATTCCGGAGATATTATTTAAACCATGCAATTAACAGGCGGTAGACTCTATCGCCTGTTTTTTGTTGAGGAAGAAGTCTAACTCTCTACAACGACCATGTGAGCGCGGATATCAGCATCTATTTCTTCATCTGTTTTGTGGATATCTGGATGAACTACCTGAAGATGTGCCTTTGCCTGCATAACCAAATCTTTAACTGCTTTATCTGAATTTACTTCATGATTTGTCATAATCTGCCCACATTTTTCAAGTGGACACGTAAATGTGTATGTAATCATTTTTCACCCCCTTACTACTCCTCTTAATATCCCACGGGCGGCATAGCCCCCTGCCCTTGAGGAATACCCCCTTTTGCTCCTGCTGGAACACAGGCAAGAAAGTTCTGAGCTGGCGGAGTCTGACAGGTTCCAGTAATTGTTCCATTTGCCACAGAGAAACTGCAGGAGGCTCCCTGCGTTTTATTCACACAAGCTGTTTTTGCCAAAACACTTGGTGGCTGTCCTAACGGAATCATTCTTGCCTGTCCTTGAGTTGTTGATGGCACAGGACTATTTTGAACTTTTCCCTGCTGCACATTTTCCACCTGCAAACTTACAGGCTTCCCTCTAAAACAGCTTACAGAATAAGGAAAATCTTCTGTCATCACATAATGATAGATTGTAGTTTTTTTCCCATCTAGCATGATTTCACTGGTAATGCCGTGGCATTCGTCTAAATCATCAGTTGTGAGGTATGTTGTATCGGTAACTTTTGGACCAGTAATAGGAAACCCGTCTAACGCAAAACCAATAACAGTTGTCTCACTTACGTCAGTAATACAACTACTCAAGCTATGATAATGATATTCTCCACTCACCTGGGGGTGTCCCTGACAACTATCCTGCACCTCATAGGCAGCAGCATCTCTCAAACCGGCATCAAACCCATTAAAGAGTGCAACGCCAGTTAGCATAATTCCAGCTTCTCCACCCATACAATATGGCGTGTCAGAGTATGTTGGAACAGCAGGAAATGTATCAGAAAATGACTGAGCTTTTATGGAATTTGGATTTCTATCATACTGGTATGCCGGGTCTGAGGATTGAATCGGAAAATTTCCAGTAGTATGACTTGGTACATCATCTCCTGAAAGGGTTCTTGTCCCATCGGTCAAACTATCTGCAAACGTCGCATTCTTCCACATCACATTTCCCGTAACAAAAATTTTATCTTTGATATTCCACGTACTACCATGAATCCAGCTTCCTGTTTTTTGCGCCCCTCCCCCATTTGCATTTGACTTCGCGTGACACAAATAAATGTATCCTTTTTTAGCTGTAGTTGTAGTATATTTATTATCTCCTAAGGGAAGATTACCATCTGCAAATCTATCTGATGCCATGGCGCGTATTTCTTGCTGTGAAAGAACTATCTGTTGATTGGTTGCTGGAGTTGCAGTGCTGTGAGGAGTTACTCCAGAAAGAAGCGTTGTCAAACCCATGAAGAATGCGGTAAATAATTTAAACATACCTTCTTAATGATAGTAGTCAATTTTTTAAATTGCAAATCAGGAAGGTGTTTTGGAAGATTTCGTTAGAAGCCAAACTGAAAGAATAAAAACGGTAATCATATCTATCTGGCAGAGAATACAGACAGGACAAACAACATGAAGCTGTATTAGTTCTCTAAAAGCAATCCACAGACAAAACAAAAGGCCACCGGTTGCAAATCCGACAATCCATTTTTTCTTCTCAAAAATTGCAGCAGTCAAAATACCAATATATCCCAAAAGACCTATCAATGAGGTTGGAACCCCCAAAACAGTTGAGACAGGACCTGAAATAATTGCATCGCAGTTAATGTGAGAATTAATGTTGCACGGTTGAAATGCCGGGTGGAAATATCTCTCCCACAACAAGAAAAGAGCAAGACCAATTCCCACAAAAGCTAAAAGCCTGATAGCAAAAAAAATCCGATTCATTATTTCATACTATCAAAATAAAACCCAAAAACTGTGCTGTGTATCACAGATACTGAGTCATTTGTAATGATAAAACAACCCAAAGAATTACTCCCTTGGGTTGTTTTTATAAAGAAAATTTAGAGAATGTTCCCTGAATTTCCAGTAATTGCATTAATCCATGTTCCATGACTTCCGGCGGTATATTTCCATCCCCACCAGACATCAGTATTGCTATATCCTTGAGCAAAATATTGCCCTGCCCAAGAAATAACTCCTGGACAATTACCACTGATATTACATTGGTAATTTGTTGTTCCAACACTTCCGTGTGTAGGCCATGATGGCGTTGTAAGAAGAGTTCCAACAATGGTTGCTCTTCGTCCTCCACTCATGTCACCATTTACTGGTTGATTTGTAGAAGAATCTATCACAGCACCTACTGGATCATTTCCTGGCCCGATTTGTCCGGGAACTGTGTAAAATTTACCATCATAGGTAACAATTGCACAGTAGGTATTCCCCTCTTCAGATTTGGTTGTCCACACTTTAATATGTCGTGTGTAATAATCAAATGCCCAGTAATTACCAGCCTGTCCTGAATCTGCATCGTTTTGTACTTTTTGAGTAACATCAATAACAGGTTTTTCTAAATCCTTACCACAAGATGATTGTGATAATTGCCCATCTGGATTAAATCTACTGCTTGCATGATCATCTCTATCCTGAGAAGGACTTGGTCTATCATCAGCAAATGCGTGTGCGGAGTAGGATACTAAAACAGCAATCACAATTGCAATGGTAGAAAGTCCTAAAATAAGTTTTTTCATATTCTCACCTCCTTTCTTTTACCATCCCATAGAACCATATTAGAAAAGGAAAAACAATAAGAATTTGGTAAGAATTACTGATTTTGAGAGGAAACTACTTTTGATACTGTTGAAGATATTGCTGGTAATTTTGTGCGTTAGAACCAGGAGAACCGCCAGCTGGAGCTCCAGTGGTAAATGCTTTCATCATTTCAGATTGGTCTGTAAATTTTACATCTGTTGGAACAACAAACAAGCTGTCATCAACTGTTGCACTCTGGCAATATTTTTTGTATTGTTCTAAGTCTCCTACCATATTTTGTGCGCTATTTTGGGACCCTGATGGTGACCCAGCTGAGGTTGCCCCAGGAGTTATTTTTGAAATATCAGGCATTGCAAAAACAAATCCCATTTTCTGAGCATTCCAGAAATACACTTTTTTATCTGAAACTTTCACAATAACACTCCCTGATTGAGATTGGTCTTTTGAATCAGAAAAATCACTTCTCACTTGTCCATTTTTAATGTAGGCAACATTGTGCATGGTTCCAGTTGTGTAATCACATTTAAGACTAAGGGATTTAGTGAGGGCGTCTTGAATGGAATTAAACACAGAAGCTTCTTTAGGCTTTTCACTCTGAGTTGGATTAACAAGAGATTTAGTCGCATTATGAGAGAGAAGAAAATAACCACTTACGCCAAGAAGAGCAAGAATAACTACACCAACAATTACTGCAACTTTCATATTCATGCCTCTATCATAGCAGGAGAAAAACCCTTGTCAAGAGGTATCTCAAGGCCAAGTTAGCCACACCTATTGCTCTTATAAAAAATGATACTTATACTAATAAGTGTTCATCTAAATTTATTTTGTGATAGCACGTATTTTCAAACAGTATCGGCCTCTCTTTCTCATTGTCTTGGGGCTCATTATCTTAATTTTTTCTACCTACTCTCAGTATGGTAAAACCTGGGACGAAGAAGACACAATTGCCATGGGTGATCACGCACTCAGCTACTATGCGAGCTTTGGAAAAGACACCTCATATTTTTCTTTTTATCCTCAGCCGGCATTTTACCTTACCCGAGGCCCGGTAATAGAAATAGTCAGAGCACTTATCACCTCAGCCGCACATAATCCTTCAACTAATTTTTATCACCTCATTATTGCATTGTTTTCTGTCACAGGAGTCATTTTTATATACCTTATTGCTTTGGATATTACGAAGAAAACATCTTTGGCAATTACAGGAACAGCTCTGCTTCTTACCCTCCCAAGATTTTATGGAGATATGTTTACCAACAGTAAAGATATTGCACCTTTATATATCATGCTTATATGTATTTATCTTTCATTTAAATTCTTTGCCGGCAAACGAAACCTCTGGTTTCTCATTCTTTTAGGAGTACTCTTTGGAATAAAAGCAAGCCTACGAGTTGTCCAAATTTATGCATATCCATTTTTTGCATTGTTTGCCTTTATTCAGGAGCTATGGATAGAGAAAAAAAAGATCTCAACGGTTTTGTTTCATCAAATCATTCTGGGTGTTTTCTATCTTTTAGCGCTTCATCTATTTCAACCATACCTTCTCACTCATCCTATATTTGGCATAAAAAATATGTTGCTTGATTCAAAAAAATTCCCTGAAGTGTTGCCTGTTTTACTTAATGGAAAACTTTACTCTTCAGAAGCACTTCCTTGGTTTTATTTGCCATTCTATATGGTAGTCACGACACCACTTATTATGCTTGGTCTTTTTGCCTTAGGAAATGTCCTGATTCTTCTCAAAAAAAATTCACTCCCCTATCTCTATCTTCTAATACTTTTTTGGTTTCCCCTTTTTGTTGTTATTGTTACCCATCCAACTCTTTATGATGCATGGCGACACTTCCTCTTTTTATATGCTCCGATGAGCGTTATTGCCATTGTAGGATTATGGCAAACTATTCTTCTGATACCCAAAAAACTTCATGTTTATTTTTGGGGGGTTATTGCTATAGGAATAGCATTGCCCTTAATTTCTATGATAAAGCTTCACCCCTACGAATATACCTATTTTAATGAGCTAGTTGGTGGAACAAGAGGTACGTATAATAAGTATGAACTTGACTACTGGGGAGAAAGCTTTAAAGAAGCCACAGAATGGATTAATATACACCAAAAACAGTTTGCTTCCAAAGATGGCAATACCTATATTAAACCCTGTGTCCATATGCTTGCTCAGCCATATCTTGCTCCCCACGTAATAATTGACGATGCGTTGGCAACAGTCTATTACTGCATCAATAGACCAAACCTCCCTAATCCCGGATACAATAATTTAGTTCACATGATTCAAAGAAATGGAGTTCCCCTCAATTTCATTCAGACAAAATACAAATAAAGACTTATTGAGAAAGAAGCGTATTGGAGACAATCACACCGCCAAGTGTTTGACCTGAAGCATTTTTAAAAACAACCACTTGCTGAGAAATTCCCTGAGGATAATCTTTACTTGTTTCTGTAAACGATCGTGGCAGACCATCTGAAATAGTTTTTGAAACTTCTGCTTTTGTGTCTAATGAATATTTGCTGCCCATATTTGCTACCACGGTATCTGCTAAGATTTTCCCGGTAGTGTCAACGACAACAATATCTCGTCGAAGCTCTTTAGACAGTGTCGTGACGTAATTTTCCAAAGACAACGGATTGGTATAGAGTGGTTTATCTTGGGGATACTGTCCAACAGTAGTTGCAACAATTGTTGCATAATCAGTAATTGAACCAACTGGCTCTTGTTGTGTATTAAGCCACATTGCTGAATTAGTAAAACCTTTCACTGCCAATTTAAGATGAATATACTTTAAACCCAAAATGCCCAACAGGAGGAGTAAAACAACAATGGCAACCGTATAGATATGAACCGTAAATGCATGAACGCTGATAGTCTTTTTCTCCATACCCTATTGTAGACACTTTTGGTGATGAGTTGTCAAGTTAAATTATTAGGTTCGTCGGGAGATTTTCTCCAGATGAGTTTCCAATTGCTCTCTCATTTGTGCAGGAGTATAGCGCTGCTCATATTGGGGATCTACTCCTCTGGTAATAATTGCTTTCAAAGGACGAGAAATAATACTGTCTGGGACCTGCATAAGCTGCTCATTAACAAAAACAACCGGATTATCATCTGGCTGAAGCTCTGCAGTAAGAAGTGCATACAATAATTTCGCTGCTGAAAAAGTATCGCCCCGCTCATCAATAACTGGAATTCGCCTTGTTGCCTCTGGTGGATAATACCCCAGAGTCCCCTGTGCCACAGCATCAGTCACAATTCCCTCTTTTTTCATTCGGGCAATGACATCCGGCTTTACCGGAACGGCAATTCCAAAATCAACAATTGATATTTCTCCTGTTTTGATATCAAAAAGAGTATTTTCCGGTTTTCCATCTCTATAGACAAATCCTGCTGCCTGAATTTGCTCAAGAGTTCGCAGATACTTAATCATTGCCTTTACCGCATAACTTTCAGTAAATGTTTGTCCTGGATCTCCTGTTACGGCATCTTTTTTGCGCAAAAATTGAGACAAAGGTTGTCCAGGCATTTCTGTTTGGGCAAAAAACAAGTCAACAATATGTTTCATGCCACTTCTTCCATTATTGGCTCTGATAAGCCCGCCGACAGCTTTTGGAATATGATCCACTTTTGCTGATTCAAGAATTTTAAGAACAGCCACCTCACGAAGGAATTCAGCTTTTTGCCTCTCTAAATCTTCCTGAAGTTCATGTGCTTCAGGAGTCTGAGTATAGGCAACAAGCCGCTGAGCAACAGTATCTGTTGTCTCTCCTCCAGCTTGCCTTTGCCTTGGAACAGAAAGAGCTGTATCCATTTGTGTTTTTCTCTCAGCTCCAGGAATTTGTGCCAAAATATCTGTTTTTAATTGTGCTGCATAGTAGCTTTCAAGTGCTCTGGAAACTTCCTGTTTGGTTGAGGGATTTCTTGGAAGAAAACTTTCTAAAACCTGTCGTTGAGAAGGCTCGGTAACTTTTGCTACCATTTGAGCCCGCATTTTTCTTGCAAGATCTTGTTCTGCACGAAGTCGTCGTTGTTGTCCAATGATAACCAAAGGAATTTTTTGAGCCAAAACATCAACTAACCCGTCTTTTGCTACCCGTTCTGCTCGCCATTCTTTGACATAGGTCTCTGCAGTTGCACGAGTTAAAAACATTTCTGGAATTTGAAATGTCATTTCTTTTACCACAACTCGTGAGGGAAGCGCTTTCAATTCTGATGGAGTAGCGCCTTCTTGAGTACTATGAAGTCGTGCCCGATACGTAACTCCCATGCCGCCTTCACTTAATTTCCCATCAATCTGATACAATCCTTTTCCAACTTGAATGCCATTAACTCCCTGATGAATTGCTTCATTTTGCCTTGGTTCTCTCAGGGTTGGTCCGGAATAAACAGCAAGAGTAAACGGAATACGAACTCCTCCCATTTCAGCGCCATGGGAGAAAGGAGAAAGAATTGATGGATATGGCCTCATGAAACCACCTCCACAACGAGAGATTTATCATCTTCTTTCCCTCGCTGGGAATATTCAGATGGGGTAGCATTTGTTTTATCAACCTGGACAAGCATTTCTGTAGCAAGCTTTTGTGGATCTCTCCCCACTCGCCTTGCAATCATTTCCATATCCTCAATTGATAATGGATCTGACACTCCGTCAGACATCGTTAAAACCATATCCCCTCGTTCTAGTTGAAATATGCCACTGTGAACATCTGTTTTTGAATTATTCATGTGCTCTTTAAGCCCTTTGGTAACACTACTTTGTCTAAAGAACTGTCCAAGAAATGAATCGGTTGCAAACATACCAAACCCATGAAACCTGTCAAGAATTGATCTCATCAAATCCACCTGTTTTCTTGAAAAAAACACTTTTCCTGAAGTTTCGTCATAAGGAAATCCTGCCTCAAACAGTTGCATAGCCTGTGTTTTATCTCCAACTGATATCCAGGTGTCCATTCCTTTGCCATGATAATAATCTTCCAAAACACTATCGTCCTCTGAAACCTGAATAACCTGTCCATTTCTGACAACCATAACCCGTGAGTCTCCAATATTTGCCCACACAAGAACCGGACCTTTTTTTCTGTCAGACATTATTCGTGACAGCGCTACCGTGGTATCTCCAGCAACCGTCATATTTCTTTTTAAAACTTCATGAGCATCAACTAAAGCCCCAATAAATGCCTCAAGCTGGTGTGAAGGTTCTTTTTGCTGCCCTCGTGCGGCAAGACTTTCCAAAATAACTGCTTGTGCCAATCTGCTGTGTTCATAGCCTGTATGAACGCCATTACTTTGATACGAGCCCATTCCGTCCAAAACAACATGAATTCCATCAGGAGTTCTAAAAACTGCATCTTCATTTCTTAAGGGATGTCTTTTGCTTGGAACACTCAACAAAAATCCTCCTTTAAATTGTTCAGTTTTTGTTGCCCTGGTTTCATAGAAACTATGCAGATGATCAAGTGCCTGTCTTCCAACAACCACACTTCCCCCCATTGCTCCTTCAACAAGAAGTGAAGGAATACCATCGGCAACAACCACTTTTGCATTCATTACCGTTTTATCCTGTTTGACCAAAACATCTGACTCTGCAATTTCTCCTTGTCTTTCTGGTGGTGACACATAAACCTTTTCCCTCATATTAAGCTCATGGGTACTCACACTAAAGTCTGATGGAAGAGGAGAAATACCACCGTCTTGATCTCTGAGAAAATATTGTCCTTTATCCTGAAACAGAGTGAGTGGACTATGGGAAGTTGTTCCGTCTGCTCTCATGCCGGTTGTCAAAACTACCCGTTCTGTAGGAAGTGGAAGAGGAACCAATACCAATTCTTTGGGAGCAAGTGACGTTTGTTCTGACGAGACAAATGAAGCTGCCTTGTCTGAATACGCAAATCGTGAAGAGACATCTGCTACTCGTCTATTTTGATTTTGTTCTGTTCCTAAAACAAATGTAGGCTGGGTTACTGCTCCTGTTTTTTCGTCCTTATCGTAGGGAGCTCGGGGGAACAAAGCAATTGGTCCACGAAAACGTCCCAAAACACTCTCTCCAGGAAGTACCATGTCCATTTGCGTTTTAGCTGCTTCTCTTACCCTGACTCGAAATTCAACTACAGGTGGGGCTATCGGTTCTGCTACAGGTTCTGACACAGGTCCTAAACGGACTGTTTCTCTTGGTGTAGTTTGCCCCTGCTGAGGGTCTTGTGGTAGTTCAGGCGGCATACATTATTCCTCCTGTGCAGGCTGTGCTGCTGGACTTCGTCTAACGGCACGAGTTCCGGTAAGTCTATTAATCTCATCTGATACGCCTTCAAAAGCACTCATAACTCCTTCAACATCTTCTGGCCCGGCAAGAACCATCACTTTCAAAAGTCTGGACGTTCCTTGAGAATCCATAAGTGATTTATCAATTTTGCTGTGATCGATATCTAAAAGTCTATTTGTTGTGGGTGCATCAGCAACTGGTGCCCAATTTGTTGTAACATATTCTCCTGCTGCGTCGTCCCAAACAGAATCCTGATTGAGAACAACTACTTTTGCTTCTTTTGCTCCGTCTGCCACATGAACTTCTGGAGGAACAAGTCCATCATCTTGCTGTTTGTTTCCTTCTCGACCCTTCATATAGGTCATGGCAAATCGTCCTTCGCCTTGTGCACCTGTACCGTTGTAATTGGTGCCTGGTCCAAGCATGACAACAGAACCACTTTCTGTCAGAGCAACTACCAAACCTCCTGATAATTCATTTAAATCGCTATACTGATCTGCCTCTTTAAACCCAAATTGTTTGGTAAGTGCCAGGTATGCTTCTGCTTTTGCAGCCCAGTTAACCCGAGCATCATTTGCTGAAAGTCCTGGATTTTCTCTCACCAGTCCAGCAATTTTTCTTTCAATTTTTCCCTGCCACATGTCTTTATCAAGTCCCAATTCTGCTACCAGATATCCCATATCTTGCATTGAGGCATCAAGCTTACTGGTGGTTCTTCTAAAAATTCTTCCTGCAACTTCTGCAGCGGTTGCTGTTTGTCGTGCAGCATCAGGGGTAAGCGCTGATGAAGCAAGTGTTTCTCCGCGAGTGACATTATCAATTGGAACTAATGGTTGTGAATTTCTTTCTGCCATATTATCGAGACGAGAACCGTCTGCCTCCTCTCTCTGATTTCGCTACATCTGATTGTTGTTTTACTCCTTTAACAAAATCCTCCGGACTATTTGCTGAGAAGGTGTGAGGCCCTGTTGCACTCCTGATAAGACTTCCTCCATTACCAATGACAGCAGTCATAACATACGCGCCATTTTCTGCGAGACCGTTTTGTCCATTAATAAGAGTATTGGCTTGAGCTGCATCAAACACTTCTCCGTCAGTGACAAGTAAAACAACCAATGCTTCTTCGTGATTTTTTACTCTTTGTACCCATTCACTATTTGCTTGTAATTCTTCTGCGAGTAATTGAAGACTTGGAGCGACAATGGTGCTGTTACCTCGATAATTACCGTCTCGTAAAAAGGTAAATACTCCCACCAAATCTTCTTCTCGGAATACCTGTTCTCTTGGCTTAATAACTTTTGAAACATTATTTGATCCGCCGGATTTTGCTCTGCCGGGAATACTTCCCTTATCTTGTCTTAAATCGTCTCCATTTGCTCTATCAGGAAGGCTGAAAAGCATAAATTCTGTATCAAATTCTCCATATTGTCCGGTAGACATTTGAACAGAAGCGGAGCCTAAAAGTGCTACTAATTTATCTTCTGCTTCTACGCCTTTTAATTGCCCTTGTGACCATTGGTGGATTCCTGTTTCCATACTGGGAGAGCAATCACCAACAACAACTAATGTCATTTTGGGAGCGGCACCTTTTGCCAATTCTGCTCGAGTACTGGTACCCCGAGTGACTCGTGCTTCTGCAAGAGAATCTCGAAGTGTAGTAAGTGCGTCAATAAGTTGAGGAACATTTGCATCAACTTCCCGCTCCAGTTTTTGAGAAGTACTGCGAACTTCTGCCACTGTTGCTGGTGCTGCTTTTTTCAAAATAGCTCGAGTCCCCGTCTCTCGTTGGACTGGTCCTACTTGTTCTGTTGCTGGTCTAAACATTTCGTCTGCCATATCTTGTTGGCAATATATCATTGGTGTTTTAATGACTCAATGCGCTACACATGCGAATCACGAGGCTAAACACGCTAAAAAGGCAAAAGCAAATTACTGAAAATACGAAAAAATTAAAATAAAATTACTGATTTTCTGAGGAATCTTTGAGGTCTTTTTCTATCAATTGTCTAATATAAACAGCTTTTGGCAGCTTCTTTTTCTTTGCCACATCTTCTACTTTTGCCAGAAGACTTGCTGGGAAAATAATGGTAAATCGTTTGTCTAAGTGTGGTTCCATAAATGCAATAACATCATCTAAAACTCTTGGAATTGTTTCATCAGAGTACTCATCAATCATCATATTCTCAACGGTTGAATAGAGTTCTCCAACAGTAGCAAACTCACTTCCTGAGCCTTTTTTTGACAAAATGACAATCGGTTTTCCCCGTGTTCGCAGATAGGACAATCCAAATCCTACTTGCGTACTTTGCAAAGAGCACTCGGCAATCACCAAGTCACACCCTTCAAGTTTTTCATAAAAAGAAAGAAATACTTTTTCACGCTGCGGATACGTAAGAGGCAGCAGTTTTTCAAGAGACATCTCAAAATTATGAACAACTATATGTCCTCTCTTTTCAAGATGAGCAACCATTTGCTTGAATTGTTTTTCAAACTGTTTTTGTGCTCTATATGATGTTAATAATCCTATTTTCATATTTTTGTGTTGTGTCATTGAGATTGAATTCGTCGGCCTGTTATGGTTCTGGCTGCCGGAATATCTCCAATTGATTCAGGCAGTGTTACATAGGTAATTCCCCCCATAACACCTATTGCGTTATTGATGATTAAAATACCCTCAGGTGTTTCTGCCAACCTGACTCCTTTAAACGGTTTTCCGTGTAAGTGCCCATTAAGAGCGACTGCAACCACATGGGGGTCCATTGCCTTTGCAAATCGCCCGGGTAATTCAACGGGATCGTAGTTTGATAATTCGTCACCATACGCCTGAGCAATTGGTGGATTATGAAACCAGACAATAACCGGTTTTTCCCTTCTTTTTGCCTCTTCCATAAGTTTTTCAAACGTTTCCCCATGGGTTTCTTCAAGTTGTCTTTGCATAGCAGCAGCTTGTTCTCTTACCGGCAAAGCATGAATACCATCCTGTTGTGGCTTTGATAAGATGCAGGGTACGCCAACAAAAACTACTCCTTCAAGCTCTACGAGTTGATCATCAAAAAACTCGACTCCAGCCTCTGAGAGCATACTGATTACTTTTTGATGCTTGGGATCTGTCATTCGCTCCTCATGATTGCCTGAAAGTCCAAAAATTCTTTTCCCGGCAAGTCTGGCTTTTTGAAGCTCACCAGCTACGAATGTGACATCATCATACGTTGCTTTCTGGTCAAAGGTATCGCCATTAAGAAAAAGGTATTGTGCTTCTCCTTGTATGAAGGCAGCAATGGTACTACTGAATCGTTCTCGAGAAGAAGGAACATCACGTCTGACATGAAGGTCAGCAGCGCCTGCTACTACTTTTCTTTCTGAAGCTGTTTCTCGTCCCATAATATTTTGGGTACTATATCTTGTTTCCCTCTAATTGTCAAATTGCTTTTGAAAAGTATGACATATTTTTTTTGTGTTTGAAAAGGGGTAATTTTCTTTTAATTAAGAATAAAAATAAAGAGATTGAGGATACTGGCAAACCCTACCCAGACAAGGTACGGAGCCAATAAAATCGCAGCAGTTTTTGAAAGTTTCCAGAAAAGAAATAGAGTCAACATAATAAAAATAAAAAGAACAATAATATCAGTTAAAGCAAATTGTATTTGATGAAATCCAAAAAAGATAATAGACCACAGACTATTTAAAACAAGTTGGACAAAAAAGAGCTCTAAAGCAATTGTTTTTCTTTTTGTAGAATTCTTTTGAAGAATTATAGTCAATGACAAAGCCATAAGAAAATAAAGACTTGTCCAGACAGGGCCAAAAATACTATTAGGAGGGGTAAATGCCGGCTTATGAAGTGAGGCATACCAGGTGGAAATTTCTTTATAGGTAAATAGCTGCCCTACTCCCCCGGCAACAAAGGTAACAAAAAGAGAAAAAAGAAAAGGAAGAATGGGCAATTTTCGTATCTTCTTTTGCATACATATAGTATATACACACTTTCTCATAAAAATCTTTTGTTTTTTTTCAGATAAAATTGCTATACTCTTCCTGTGAGAAACGATTTACTCCCTATTTATCAGGCATTCCAAGGAAAACTTGTCGGAAATAAAAAAATGAAAACATTTGTTTGCGAAGTTCTCACGTTTTTTCCAGACAAAATTATTGAGTATATTACTGCCAATTGCTGGTTTATGGCATCTATGGACGATGCCTGGGCATTCACCTTTACAGGAAATGATTTAAAAAACCAACATCTTATCTTTTTAAGTGATGAACTCCTTTCTCAAGAACTTCACCAAATCTACTACACTATTGCCCATGAAATAGGACACGTCATGCTTGGGCATAGAAATGCAGTGTTTTCCAATCAGTCAAAAGAGGAAATTTCCAAACAAGAAAAAGAAGCTGACGATTTTGCCAAACAATTCCTCAAATAATTTCTATAAACACATCATTTTCCCTCAATCAACCTGCCACTTGATACTTATAAGACAAAGTGCTATACTCCAGCGACGTCTCTATTAAGAGACTTTTTTTATGAACAAAGGATTTATAAAACTTGGGACACTCCTGACAACTATTGCATTTGCTTTAGTTGCAGGTATTGTATTCTTCTCTCACCCAGTAGCTCAACCGGTACAAGCAACAGCTTCTGCATGCAATGGAAATATCGTAGTAGATAAAACACAATCTGTTACCAACGATCCAGACTCAGGAAATCATGGCAATTGGGCAAATGATAATTTTTCAAGACATCTGCAAATTTGGAAACAAGGAAGCACCTATTGTGGTCAAATAACCGATAGTGGTACATTCACCACAACGGGCCCTAACTCTCCTCAAGCAGGAACTGCTCTTAGTGCAGGAATTACCGGAACATTTAATGGAGGAGCTATATTTACTATTTCAGGAACTCCTAAAGATGACTTGGGTGATATTAATCCACCAACACTTGATTGTAGTGTTTCTAATTGTGTAACAGACGGGACACTTCATTTGTTACTTCAAAATTATTTTACAGGAGATGGACATAGTTATAGTACTTGGGGATGGACATATGCTACATGTCAGCATGGCACATGGACAGATGCTTCAACTGGTGAGAGTGGAGATATTACTAATGCAACAAGTACATCTGTATGTGCTAGCCCTACTCCAACACCAACAAAAGATTGTGATGGTGATACTGATGGGGGCAAACCAGATAGCGATGATGTATGTATAACTCCTTCTGTTACTCCTATTCTTGACTGTGACCACGATACAGATGGCAGTAATCCAAATGGAGATGACGCATGTGCAAATCCTACTGCAACACCAACTGCTACCCCAACAGCAGCACCTACTCCAACTGCAACACCAAACAACAATAATAATGGTGGAACAGGTGGCGGAGATGGACGAAGTGATGGACTTTCAAGTTGCCCATCTTGTACACAAGCACCTCAAGGCCAAGTTCTTGGAGCATCAACACAAGCTGTTTTGGGAGCATCAACAATGGCTTCAACAGGAACTTTTGAAGAAACCCTTGTCAATGATATCGCTGGTATGGGTATACTGATGATGGCAGCAGCTTATATCTATGCAAAAAAAGCAAAAACGTTTAGTAAATAAGAAAAAATCCTCTTCCTCAAAAAGGAAATCTTCTTCTCATTCTCTTCCCCCTCTAAGTAAAATCCTTTTTATTCTTGGCAGTATTTGTATTAGTATTGCAGTGGTCTATCATGTTCACCAGCTTATTCAACTCTCTTTTTTCAATCAAAAGATTATTCCGGTAGTCGCCCACCGAACTTCCCAACCAACCGATATTTCTATTCCCAATGTGGATATTACGCTCCCTGTTTTTGAAACAGTAATTGCTCAAGGTGTCTGGCAAATTGCAGACAATGGTGTTTCTCATCTTGCAGAGTCAGCCAGACCCGGAGAAAATGGCACAATTATTGTGTATGCGCACAACACTAATGACAGATTTGGTCCACTGCTTTGGGTTTCAACAGGCCAAACAATTACACTTACAAATAAAGATAAAAAACAGTTTCACTACACAATTAAAAAAATAGCAACTGTTGACCCAACTGACACCAAAATTCTTTCCAGTCAAAAAGGAGAAACACTTATTTTATACACATGTGTTGGCTTTGCCGATCTCAAGCGATTAGTAATAATTGCTAAACCTTCCTAATTATTTCTTCACTGTTACTAAGTAGAATGCCGTTGTGGCATTGGGGTATAAAATATTTTTTACAATACTGTAGTGAAATTCCGAATGCTTTCCAATGTATTCAGGTGTCAGTGCAAATAATTGTTTTCTTTTAGGGTTATAAAGACTTTCAGGGTCTCCAATCTGGCATTTTTTACACTGAGTTGGAGCATAAAATTTAAGAAAAATTTCCGGTTCATTAAATTCTCCCTGCATTACTTCATCATCATAGTTTGCCTCATGAGTAGCAAAATATCCGACAATATCTTTCGCACCAAACTGCCACCCCCAAAAATCAGACGAAATCAAAGGATACACTTTAAAATAAAACTGACAAAAAATTGTCAGATTGAGAGCAAAAAGAACACTCATAATAAATCCAATAAGAATTTTTGAATGAAGATGGCGTGAATGCTTGAAAACCAATGCTAATCCTATTCCAATTAAAAGTGCAAAAAATGGCGCTCCAATTACTGCCCTATTTGTGAATGGCGCCTCAGCAACCACTGCTCCCCCGATTGGATATAAGAGCAACCACCACAAAAGAAGCTGTGATTCTTTTTTAGTACAAGTAAATAAAACTTCCAAAAGTCCCAAACACAATAATGGAATTGTTATGGGCAACAAAGGCAACAGGCCATTGGTAAAATGTCTGGTAATAAATGTCGGTTCTCCGACTAAGAAAAACTGCGGAGATAACTGAAAAAAATAATTACTGGCAATTTTAAAAAGTGTTTGAGAGAGTGACAATTTCGCGCTAAAAACTGACACCATAACAAATCTGGCAGTTGCTTCTGGAGTAAAAAAGCTTGCCAGAAGTGGCAGAATAAGTGCAAAAAACACAAGAACACCTATTATAAAAAAAGACTTTGCCCCACGTAATTTTTTCCAATAAATTATGATAATTCCTACAAGAAGAAGGGGCACCAATAATTTGGCCGGCTGATAGGTATACGCAGTTATTCCGGCTGCAATCCAAGCAGGAATCAACCATGATTTCCTCTGCACTGCTTTCAAAAAAAACAAAACTGTCAGAGAAAAGAAAAACACATAGGCGTTTAGTTCAAACCCAATCCTATTATAATGAATTAGCCAGGGCATTGTGGCGCCAGCAATGGCACTTCCCCACCCAGCAACAGGAGAATGAATTTGCT
This sequence comes from Patescibacteria group bacterium, assembly GCA_035715145.1. GTDB lineage: Bacteria > Patescibacteriota > Microgenomatia > Levybacterales > UBA12049 > DASTLH01. The sequence continues at coordinate 21,518 of DASTLH010000036.1, read as the reverse complement.
TTCCTAAAAAATATAAAACAATTAAAAGCAGCATTCCCCAGACAACAGACGGCAACCGGGTACTTACCTCTGAAAGTCCTAAAAGAGCAACATACGGAATAGTTGTGTAAATTTGGACCGGGTCTTTATAATCACCAAACGATTGAAAAAAGAGAGGGAAAGGTTTACCGTATTCATCTGCACCAGTATGTAAAAGCGTATACGCGTTATACCCAATTGCTGCTTCATCACAGAAAAACCCTGCTGGAACACGTGTCAGACCAATGGTTCGAAGAAGAAGTCCACCAATCAAAAGAAGAGAAAAAAGGACTATTTGAATTGTTTTCTTCATACCCTTATTATTCGTAAAAAAAAGCAACTATACAAGGGTGTAATTCATGTTAGAATAAATTATTCCTATGAACATTCGCAAACGATTTCCTGCATTTTTTTATCGTGATTTTAGGCTTTTGTGGGGCGGCCAACTTCTCTCTCTTACCGGAACTCAAATGCAAATGGTTGCACTCAACTGGCAAATTTATGAGATTACCCACTCTGCTGTTGCCTTAGGACTTATCGGGCTTTTTCGATTCCTCCCTATTGCTATTTTTTCTCTTCTTGCAGGATCTATTTCCGATGTTCATAACAGAAAATACATTTTGTATTTCACCCAAACAATCCAGGCAGCTTTTGCCATACTTCTAGGAGTACTAAGTATTTTTCATAGTATCAACGCGCCTCTTATTTTTATTATTACCATTCTGAGTTCTATTGCATTTACTTTTGATATGCCGGCACGACAGGCACTTACTCCCAACTTAGTGGACAGAGAACATCTTACCAATGCTATGAGTTTAAATTCTATTATGTGGGAAGTTTCCGCTATTGGTGGTCCAGCACTTGGAGGATTGGCAATTGCTGCAATTGGTGTTGGCAACATCTATCTATTAAATGCACTTTCCTATATCGCTATTATTGGAGCATTAATTTTCATGTATCACCCAGGCCATGTGGAAGGCCCGACAGAACCGGTTTCTTTTGCTGCCATTTGGGAAGGATTGGTTTTTGTAAAATCAAAAACCATTATCTGGTCTACCATGCTTTTGGATTTCTTCAGCACTTTTTTTGCCTCTGCAACATCTCTTATTCCAGTTTTTGCAAAAGATATTCTTCATGTTGGCCCACAGGGATTAGGCTTTTTGTATGCAGCCCCTTCCATTGGCGCAGTACTAGCTGCACTTGCAGTAGCACATATAGGACACATTAAAAAACCCGGAAAAGTTTTGCTGATTTCAATTACTTTTTATGCCGTTGGAACAATCCTTTTTGGTATTTCAAAAGATTTTATTTGGTCATTTTTTGCGCTCTTTCTTGTGGGCGGTGGCGACAGTGTCAGTGCAATTTTACGAAACACTATTCGCCAGCTGGCAACACCGGATTATATTCGTGGACGCATGACATCAGTCAATATGATTTTCTTTATGGGAGGCCCTCAGCTAGGAGATTTTGAAGCAGGAATTCTTGCAGCAGCTGTTGGTGGACCACTTTCAGTAGTTATTGGTGGCATAGGGACACTGATTGCAATTGGATTTGTCACCTATTGTATTCCAACAATTCGAAATTATAAGCATGAAATTACTTCTGCTGTTGTTGAGTAAAATGAAGAGCTGAGGAATTAATACAATAACGCTTTCCTGTCTGAGTTGGTCCATCATCAAAAATATGACCAAGGTGTCCTCCACATGTATTGCAAGTAACCTCAATTCTATGCATACCAAAAGAAGAATCATCATGAAATTCTACTGCCCCAGTAAGTGATTTATCAAAACTTGGCCACCCACAATCACTATCAAACTTTGTATCTGATGCAAATAATTCATTTCCACAAGCAGCGCAGGTATACATACCAGTTTCAAAGTTTTTGTAAAACTTCCCTGTCCCAGGAGCTTCTGTTGCTTTCTCGCGAAGTACTCGATATTCTTCTGGAGTTAATTTTTTCTTCCACTCTTCATTTGAAATGTTTTTCATGTCACTCATAGGTGTAGTATAGCAAAATGGTTATTTCCAAAAAAATCCATTTGGATATTTTTTCTTCAAAATTGAAATGTCATACTTAGTCACAATTGATAAATCAAGCTTTTCAGCTTCTGAAAGACTAAACCACCCAAATTCGCTGCATTTCTCAGGTTCTAAAATTTCCGGAATTCCTTTTGTAATTTTGCAAATAAACGTAGGAGAAACCCAATGTTGTTTTTCATCTGCGATAATATGGTCACACACACCCAGAAGCTCAAGCACTTCTATTTCAACTCCATGCTCTTCTTTAATTTCCCGTTTGAGAGCCTTCTCAAATGTTTCTCCATACTCAACACCACCACCAGGAATTTCCCATTTTCCCCGCTCATTTTTTGCTTTTGGTCCGCGTTTGGTAATAAATACTTTCCCCTCAGTATTAAAAATTGCGGCGCCAACTCCAACGCCTATGTAATCAATTCCTTTTTGCATGAGAAAAGTATAGCAGATTTATCTTGCAGCAACAGCTTCTGGGTGTTCTTGTGAATAATCTCGACATCCCATGGGGCACAAAATGCTTTCAGCCCCACCCAAACAATCTTCACATACAATAAAATGTCTGTGACAAAATCCATCTTTACAGTTAATAAAATGCTCTGAGGGATTGCCACACACAACACATTTTCCAACAATTGTCCGCTTGGGATCATCCATATTAAATCCCATGACAAGTCTGTTATCAAAAACATATAGACTCCCCAAGAAATCTTCACCAGGATAGGTTTCCATATACGTTACTATCCCACCGAAAAGTTGATAAACATCAGAAAATCCATTTTCTACTAAAAATCCTGAAGCCTTCTCACACCGCACTCCTCCGGTACAAACTGTAAGAATTGTTTTATTTTTTAAATGTTCTATATTTTTTAATACTTTTGGCAAATCTCTAAAAAATCCCATACCAGACGGCAGAGAATTTTTAAAAAACCCAACTGCCTGTTCAAAATCATTTCTCATATCAACAATGTAAAATTCCTTGCCACTTTGAAACCACTCACGAAGTTCTTGAGCAGTCAAATACTTTCCCGTTGTTTTTCTTGGATCGATATCTTTTTCCTGCAAATGAGTTGCCACAATTTCTTCTCTCACTTTGATAGAAAGGCGTGGAAACGCGTTGCCTGTCCCCACACTTTTTTTAATATGAATATCCTCAAACCCTGGACGAGAAAGCAAATCTTCAAGATAGGTATGGATTGCCTGACTCGTTCCTTCAAACGTAGCGTTAACTCCTTCTTTAGCAATAATCATCCTTCCTTTCAATCCTAATTTTTGGCAAAGTAATTTTTGCTCTTCTTTAAGTTTTTCAGGGTTTTCTATAGAAATGTATTTATAAAACAAAATAATTATTGAGTCTGTAGCCATGTCGTTATTATACCAAATGAGGCTAAATTATTCTATTTTTTCTCCCAAGAAGAATTGCGCATACAATACTTGATAAAGATAAGATAGTATTTCCTGCTTGAAATTCTAGTCCTATAATAGTATAATGCGCAGATATGTCAGCTGAATTCTCAAGAAGTTTTGCAACGATACAATCCAATGCAGATGCTCAGGATAGAATCCTGGGACGTTTAGAAAACGAACAACCTTTTCTTTCGCAAACAATTGCCACTGTCGTTGGCACACTTCCCCATGGACTGGGTGCATATGATTATACGACGGGAGCATCAATTGCCTATAGTTTCCTTACACACAACAATACAACCTATCCTCAGCGTACCCTAGAACATCTCACCACTCATGTAGCTGAACGGACACAACTTATTACCGCAGACGACATGGATTTTTCATTTGTTATCCTTGCATTAAGACGACGGATTACAGATATCAACCCCACTCTTGGAGAAGCTATTCATCAATTCGTTAGAGAAAACCAAACAGACATTGACGGACAGTATTTCCTTCTTTTGGGAGCTTTTGATGTCGCAGGCATTCTTGCCAGACCAGATGCTCAAAAATAATTCCTTGTACCAAACCCCTTCTCTTGATATACTCTTCCTATGGCTGATGAATTAAAAATTGAAGACCTCAAAAAAGGCAAAGGTGAGGAAGTAAAAGACGGAGATACCGTTGTCATGCACTACACTGGCTGGTTGGAAGATGGAACAAAATTTGACAGCAGCTATGACAGAAAAGAACCTTTTGAAACAAAAATTGGAGTTGGGTATGTTATTAAAGGATGGGATTTAGGAGTTGTAGGTATGAAAGTCGGAGGTAAAAGAAAATTGACTATCCCTCACCAATTAGGATATGGGAAATATGGAGTTGATCCAGTGATTCCAGGGTTTGCTACACTCATTTTTGAAGTAGAACTTCTGAAGATAAAATAACTTTTCGTAGGAGAAATTTTGAGTCGATAAAAACTCATAGACAAAATCACCGGAAGAGATAAGCTATCTCTTCTGTTTTTTGTAATTAAACTACGTTAAAGTATTTCAAGAGAGCAACTACTGCAAATACAAAAAGTATCCAGTTTGCTGCATGTCTACTTAACTGAAATGAGCTACCTAATTTCATAGAAAAAACCTCCCGGTGCGGGAGGTAGGATCAACCGTTTTTTCTTCACCTCCCTTCCTGCGTTTTCGCTTAAAAATAGCAATAAGTTGTTGGCTCCCACAAACCCCCAACAAAAGTGTTGCTGAATATATATAAAGTAGTGGTGATCCTATATTTTCCATAATTTTCCCCAAAAAAATCCTCCCTTTCGGGGAGGAACGTCATTGTTCTTTTTGCACACCGTTCTCCCCCACCTATTTTATAGGTTGAATAAGGAAGTACTTCTTGTATGTATTGAAAGCCATCTCATTATTGTTACGCTTTTTTGTTACGGTTGTCAATAGTTTTTTTGTAAGAATTTTATTTCTTACGGCACTCTTACCCTCTTTGTATACGTTTATCAAAAAAATCATTTACCATGTGTTTATATGGGACTGATAATAATGATAATTCTAGGAGGATTAGCAGGAGGACTTTCTTCTCTGATTGCTCAGAATACAAAGAAATTGTTTTTAGATGTCAGCTTAGGAATTCTTGGAGCAATTGCAGGAGGATTAATAATGAATAATTTCGGTGGATTAACCTTTACAAGTTTTAACATAACAAGCCTTATTATTGCAGGTATAGGAGCTATATTTCTTATCCTTCTTGGGAGATTTCTTTCCAGAACTCCTGATGAAACATATTATCAGTAGAAGAATTTATGTTTAAGTTAGAACAAAAGGCATAGCTACTCCCGCAAGAGGACTGCTATGCTTTTTGGTTGTATTTACTTGACAATTCTCGTTACTTTCCCTATGCTCACCCTATGGACAAACCTATCCTAGAAGATATTGCCCACAACTTTACCCAAGAGCTCACTCTTTCTGAGCAAGGCAAGAAAACCAGCCTTCCTTTTATTATCAATCAACTCCCCAATCACCCACTTGTTGCAGAAGGAGAAACATTTCAAGTAATTGGACTTGGTGGAAGCATTTTTAGAAGCGCGCTCATTACAAAAAAAAATAATCAGCTTGAAGTAAAAACGCCTATTGAGCGCTCCCATCCAATTTTTGACACAAAAGAAGATTTCCTCTCTTTTATCTCTGAAAACCTTTCTCCAAGAATTAGCTATCTTGCCATTAACATTGCTCAAGCAGTTGAACCATTTTTCAGAGATGGCAGGCTTGATGGGAAATTAGTCGGTGCAGCAAAAGAGCATAGATTTGAAGGACTTCTTGGAGAAAATGTTTGTGAAGAGCTGGAAAAGTTTGTCAAAGAAGATCAAGGAAGAGACATCAAAGCATCAATTGCCAATGACACTATTTGTCTTATGCTTTCAGGACTCACAAAATATCCGGCAGAAAACCTTGCTGCAGGGATTGTTGGAACCGGCATGAATTTTGCCATTTTCCTTGATGCAACTCATGCGGTTAATCTTGAAGCATCTGACTTTGATAAATTTCCTGTTGGGCCCGAAGCACAAACAATTGACAGACATTCAGAAGTACCAGGCTTTCATGTGTGGGAAAAAGAAACTGCTGGAGCATATTTGCATGAGCATTTTAATATGCAAATTAGAGATAAAAAAATTAAGTATCCCTTTATTAAAAACACACAAGAGCTAGATAGTGTCATCCGCCAAGAAATTCCACAAGTCAGTGATATTGCACTTGATGTTATGCATACATCAGCAAAAATGGTTGGCGCAATGATGGCAGGTATTATGAATTTTTACAAAAAAGACGTTACATTTGTCATGCAAGGCAGCCTTTTCTGGAAAGGCTATGAGTATAAAGAAACTGTAGCGAAAACTCTTGAAGAACTTGCCCCAGAATATAAAGCTGATTTTGCCTATGTAGATTTAGCCGATTATCTAGGAGCTGCCAAACTTATTGCCTAAATTTCTGCAACTCTCAGAGCATCTAAACTTTCTGCAGTAGAAATATCCACTGTTTGTGTCACTCGATCCCCTGCTAAAAGTCGCGTTGGAGCATCAAAATCACCAGCAACCGGTTCTATTGCAACTGCAGCAGGATTTGTATGTTCACTATCCATTTTGTGATACAAAACCCAATGGCTGGACACAGGCTCTGAGGCGACTGATCCATCTGCTTTCTGAAATGCTATTGATCTTTTTATCACTACTACTCTTCCCTTCGGACCATCGGGCAACAACCAGACAGTTCCTGGTTCTATCTCTACCATTTCATTTGCACAATCAGAATCCAAAACCATTTCTCCTTTTTTATTTGGACTCTCAAAACTTTTCAATGGTTTTATTTGTATTACACCTGTTTTATCTCGAAGAGCAACACAGGCACTTTCATAACTCTCAACTGTATAATAAGAATGCTCTGCAAGGGGGTAAAACTGTCCCTGAGCATCATCTTTCTCATTTCCACTGTACATAACCGTTGTTGAAAGAATTGCATGATTTGTACCCTCGGTATTGGTAAGAGCAACTGCTCTTAAAAGAGAGTAATTATCAGAACCAAATGCCTGCTCAAAATAGGTTCCTCCTTGTTTTTCTAAAGCAACCACACTACTTCGTAATTCTGCTCTCACAGGAATCACCTTCCATTGATGAAGCAATGCACCAACACCATGAATTGCAGGATTATTACGAAGGTAATCAAATGCTTTGCGCCCAAATGGCCAGGCAACAAATGACCCTCCCTCAATATTGGTATCAGCTATTTCATCAGAATTTGTATCTTTATGTTTTGGGGCAGATAGTGTTCGTAATTTTGTTGCACCAAAAAAAATAGTTTGCCCGTTAAGATGAAGATGAGTTACCTCTGCGTTGGGCCGTACTGTAGCATGAGACAAATCTGTTTGGAGTTCAAATTTTCTTCCCATGCCAGACTCAGGAGAATGGATTTCTGTCATACTCTGTATTTTATCAGGAACGCCTATTTTTGTCATTGTCACAGGCTCGATTTCTGATACAATAATTTTATGTCTGATATCTTATTAGAAGTTAAAAATTTAGTTAAAAATTATGGAAATTACCGCGCGGTAGATGGAATTTCATTTCAAGTTGAGAGGGGAAAAGCAGTTGGGTTTTTAGGACCAAATGGTGCAGGAAAAACAACCACTATTCAAATTCTTTGTGGCATTACTCTCCCCAACGGAGGGACAATCTCCTATTTTGGAAAAGATTTTGCAAAGCATAAAGAATTTTGTCTTCAAAAGATTAATTTTGGTTCTGCTTTTAATACTCTTTTAGGAAGAATCACTGCGTACGAAAATCTCCTTGTATATGCCAATCTGTATGGAATTAAAAATGCAAAGAAAAAAATAGACGAACTCCTGGAATATTTTGAGATTACTCATATTGCCCGCGAGCTTTATCAAAACCTTTCTGCCGGACAAAAAACCCGTGTCAATTTGGTAAAATCACTTTTGAATGATCCAGAAATTCTCCTTATGGACGAACCAACTGCCTCTCTTGATCCGGATATTGCAGACAAAACTCTTTCACTTATTGAAGAACTAAGAAAAACGCGCAACCTTTCTCTTCTTTTTACCAGCCATAATATGGAGGAAGTAACTCGGATTTGTGATGAAGTTATTTTTTTGGACAAAGGAAAAATTGTTGCTCAGGATACTCCCCTTGGATTAACTAAGCGCATCCAACGGGCACATTTACGGCTTATGTTTGATGATGGTGAGAAAAAAGTTGCAGAGTATTTGCAAAAAAATAATTACAGTTTTTCTTTTGAGGAAAAACATACTGTTGGTATTGAAACAATTGAGAAAAATATTCCCAAAATTATTTTTGGATTAAGCCAAGAAGGAATTTGGATAACAGATATTGAAGTGAAAAAACCAAATCTAGAGGATGTATTTTTACAAATTGCCAGAGGAGAAGCATATGAAACTACATAGAATTAAAGCAATATTTTTACAAGAATTTTTTGTATTTATTCATGCCATGGAATACATTATGGATATTTTGGTGTATCCATTAATGAGTGTCGTTGTTTTTGGGTTTCTTTCGTTATACCTCATAGGAAAAGGCAACCCACAAATTGGACAAAGTGTTGTCATGGGAATGATTCTCTGGCAAATTATTTTTATCACCCAGTACTCTATTCCCATTGGGTCTTTATGGAATATCTGGTCTCGAAATTTAAGTAATCTTTTTATCACTCCTTTAACAATAAAAGAATATATTTTTGCTCAAACAATTTCTGCAATAGCAAAATCTGTATTAGTATTTTTTCTCAATGCAGTTGTCTGTTTTTTTGTTTTTCACTTTAACATTTTTAGTATTGGATTTATTTCTCTTCTTGGCGTTTATATTAATTTTATTCTGTTTGCATTTGCAATGGGAGTTATTATTACTGGACTTATTTTTAGATTTAGTACCCGTATTCAGTCCCTTGCATGGGGATTTCTTCCCATTCTTCAACCATTAATGGCAGCAATCTATCCGGTAAAAATACTTCCCCTCCCACTTCAATATATGTCATATCTTTTCCCGCCTACCTTTTCTTTTGAAGCAGCGCGTTTTGCCCTTTTTTCTCACAATGTTAATTGGCAGCTTTTGGGCATTTCATTTGCAGAAAACATTTTATATGTCATTCTTGCTGTGTTCTTTTTCAAAAAAATGTATAATAAATCTCGAGACACAGGACAATTTGCCAGAAACGAAGCATAATATGACAAAGTACCAACAAACATTTCAAGATATGCTTGATTACCACACTGATCTGTTTTCAGCATTTGAAAAAATGCATTCGCTTTACGAAAAAGATAGTAAAAAATGGCAGAAAGAATTTAATGATTTAGGAGAAGAAGTTTTAGGAGTTATTAGAAAATATGAAAATATTCTTTGCAACACTTCCGAAAGCGGAAAGTATGGAAAATTTTCAAGCAATCTTTCTGATAAATTTTGGGAGGTCATTAGAGCAAAGTTCCCCAAGATAGATTTTATAGGAATCCACTAATATGGCCCAGTCTGAAAACCCATTTGCCGCCAGGGAATTATTTAAACCCCGTCGAGTTGCAATTATTGCTACACGATTTTTTGATGATGGAAACAATCTTGCACCCACATACACGATAGACGCAAAGATGCTTTCCCCAGAGGATGCAACCCAACCAGTTGCTACTGCTCTTCTTTTTATTCATGGAGCATCAGGTCCAAGCAAAGATCCACGAATTACGTATGCACCATTTCAAGATGAGCTGGAATTCCAAGGGAAAGGACAAGACAAAATTGCATCTGTTGTCTATAACAGTCTGGGCGTTGGGAGTGACAATCAAGAATTTTATAACGAACAATCACTCATTAACAGAGCAGATAATGCGCTCAATGCACTTTTTTATACCTACAACACTCTTCACCCCCAAAATATCATTATCAGTGCCGTGAGTATGGGCGCATCAGACGCAGCATTAGCTCTGGCAAAATTATATGATATAGCAACAGATCCGTCTCATCCCCGCTCCTCTGAGGCACTTCAAATAATCCCGCTTATTAAAGGCGTTGTTCTCTTTGGACCAGCTGCCTATACAAGAGATGTCCAAAATCTTCCGGCACGAGACCAAAATCAAACTCGAACAAAAATGCTCAGAGAATCAGCGGCTCACCCGGAAGAACTAATTGCACAATCTCATACGCTTATGTATTGGAAAATTCTCTCCAGAAGATACCCACTATATGTTTTATATGGGAAAGAAGACTCAGTCATTCCAAAACAGGTCCAAGACGCCTATAGAGAACTGGCAATGCTAACAGACACGGTGCCCTATTCCCCGCATGACGGACTGCTTGGATCAAAATACAGAGCGTATCATGAAAAGGTTATCTCCTGGATGAAATCTCTGATAGCCTAAGACACGTCACTTATAGGAGCACTGTTTCTCAACCGTCGTACTGGTTCGTGCTGGCTGGCAAACAAACTCATTACTTCAATCCCGTCTCTTCCATGATAAATTGATGTAGGGCCCGCCACATTAAGGGCAACAAGTCCATTTTCTGTATAGGCAACAGGATCAAGACGCATCCACATCGGATTTCCCCGAGAACTATGAGAATGTCCCCCTACAGCAATTTTTGCAACAGCGCTTGCTGATTCCAAAGCAAGTGCGGTTTGGTCTGTCATTTCATGAAGCCTGTCATGGGGTAAATCGGAATATTGATGTCTGGTAATGGGAATATGAATAAGTGCAACAATTGCATCAACTTGTGACCTCTCTAATGCTGCCAAATTTTCCAAAAATTGTGGGAGATATCTTCTCGCAGTAATTGCGTGAAACGCTTGCGGCCGCGCTTCTGGAGGAAGTTTTGCAATTGCACTATGCTCTTCAATACTAACCGACCCATTCATGCCAATAAATCCAACTCTTTGACCATTGATCACTCTCACTGTTGCCTTATCATCCATCACAACCACACCTCTTCTTTCTAAAATCCTTTTTATTTGTCGTTCTTGTCCAGAGAGTAAATCGTGATTTCCCAAAACAGTAAAAACATTTCCTTTTCCAAAAACATCAACCAAAACTCCAGCAATTAAAGCTGCTTCTTCTGGTTTTCCTCTATGGGTTATATCTCCAGCAAGAGCAAGAAATGACGCACCCTTTTCCTTTGCTTTTTGCGCTTCTGTCTTCCAGTACTGTAAAGAACCATACAATGCCTCTTCTCCCCCACAATGGGGATCTGCCATTGCACCAAATCGAACTTCTGAAGATTTCATACACGCCATTATACGAATAGTGAAGAGATGAATCAACAATTACTTTTCATCACAAGGTTATTGTTGTATACTTTTTGAGAAATGGCACTTAAAAGGCCTGAAAACTCAAAAGGGGTTCTTCCTGAAGAAGACTGGGGAGAACAAAACGAGTGGACAGAGCCTCATTATGCAGATAAAGGCAATCATGCAGCAATGCATAAGGATACCCAATCACAACAACTTCTCAGAAGAGGAAGAATAAGACGATTTCTCCAACAAAACGCAGCCCCTGAAAATTAAATTTATAGTCCCAAATTTTGATAGCTATTTAATTGGGTCTGGGCTGACTGAAAAATGCCAAACCCTGCCCAGACAGTGAGAAGAAGGCCAACAACAGTCAAAATAATAGCTACAATAGTAATTTTCTGTTTTTGACTATCTGAGGACCTCATGAATTTAAAAGCCCAGATAAGTCCAAGTGGCGGAAGAAAAAAACTAACAAAATAAATCCAGACTTGCTTACCAAAAGAAACCTTGTTTGAAGCTGAAGTAAGAGGAAACCCACAATGGGCACAAAACACACTACCCGGAATAGCAATTGTTTGGCAATTTGGACAGATAAGTGAATCCACCTCTGTATTATATACCAAATGTATTTTTCAATTGAGCCTTTAATCCTGCTGCTTGTGCATCTTGATACTCTTCAAATTGGCGTTGTTCTACAACTGCGCCGATATCAATTGTTGCTATTCTCCCTGCAGGATCAGAAACCATTCGACGAAGACGGCCTGGCACGGTATTCATCTCTCCCACAACTGCTCGCGCTATTGCAAGAGCACCAGCTTCTTCTGCTACCCCAGCCAAATTTTGTTCTACTGCTGCCATAGTATTCTCACCTCCCTTCTCAGGTATAGCAATCGGAGAAAACTGTGTCAATGGTTAAAGTAATGAGGATTATTTTTTAGGAGTAACTTTTGTGCCGTTTTTACTATCTTCCACTTCCCATCCTAAGTCCTGTATTTTTGATCTCATTTCATCAGATGCTCCCCAATCTCCTGCTTTTCTGAATGCTTCTCTTTGTGAAACTAAATCCACAACAGCTTGAGGAACCTCAACCGTTGTTTTTTTATCAAGATCCAAACCTAAAATTTTATCCATTTCCAAAAGTGTTGCTTTTTTCTCTCCCAAAATAAGTGCATCATCTTTTACCATTTCCCATACAACTGCCAGAGCTTTTGCAGTATTTAAATCATCATTTAAAGCGTCCATAAACTTTTCCATCCAAACAAGATTTGGAATAGAATGCTCTTCTTCTCCCATGTGACTTCTCAGTTTCATAAGCGCTACTTCTGCTGCTTTAAGGCTATCTAGAGTAAAATTCATTTCTTGTCGATAATGGGTTTGTAAAATGAGATAACGTAAGGCAAGCGGGTCATATCCGTCTTTAATGAGATCTTGAACAGTATAGAAATTCCCCAAACTCTTACTCATTTTTTCTCCATTCACCACCAAAAAATTATGATGAACCCAGTAATTCACAAATTTCTCGCCAGTTACCGCCTCAGATTGTGCAATTTCATTTGTGTGATGAATATTGATATGATCTATTCCTCCTGTGTGAATATCAAAATGATTTCCCAAAGCCTTCATAGACATGGCACTACATTCTATATGCCACCCAGGAAACCCTACTCCCCATGGACTTTCCCATTCCATTTGGCGTTTTTCATTAGTGGGACTAAACTTCCACAGGGCAAAATCAGAAACATTTTTTTTATCTTTAACAAATTCTACTCGCGCACCTTTTTTTAATTCTTCAGGATTTTGTCGTGAGAGCTTAAAATAATCTGGGAATTTTGATGTGTCAAAATAAATTCCATCTTCAATCTTGTAGGTAAATCCTTTTTCTTCTAGTTTTTTAATGAGTGTAATTTGCTCAGGAATAAAATCTGTTGCATGCATTAAATCTGTTGGTAATGTAATTCCCAGTGCTTTGCATGATTGAGTAAATTGTTGTTCAAACATTTTTGCCAGCTCCCACACGTCTTTGCCATACTTTTTTGCTCCCTTTTCCATCTTATCCTCACCCGTATCCTCATCACTTACCAAATGACCAACATCAGTAATGTTCATAACATGATGGACTACGTATCCGTTTGCCCTCAAGACCCGCAGCAAAACATCATCTCCAACATATCGGCGCATATGTCCTACATGTTGATAGTCATAAACTGTCGGGCCACAAGAATACATGCCAACAGTAGTTGGGTGAATGGGGACAAATTCTTCAATGCTTCGGGAAAGTGTATTGTATATCTTCATGCAGATATGATAGCTGCTTTAGAAGCTAAAAACAAGGTTATTCTGAATGCTTGGCCTCTCCAGACCTGGTTGCACTGGTGACCTGAGGAGCACCAGTCATTTGCCCTGGTCCCATCGCTCCTGGTGCAACAAATAAATCACCACTTTGTTGTGTTTGAGCTTTCTTTTCTGCGTCGTTTTGCGCATCTGCCTGACGCTGCTCTTCAAGATATTTTCTTTCTTTTTCTAGTGCTCTTTCTCCTGATTCCATAACATCTTTTGCATATAATTGATGAAGCTCTGAGGTCAATTGTGCAATTTTTTGAGCGTCTTCTGCCTGTTGTTGGCTGGTCATTTGCGCCGTCTGCTGAGGGGGTTGCTGCGCGGCAGGAGCACTTCCAAAAGGAGATGTTGGTTTTTGCGTTGGTGCGTTTTTTTCAAAGAGTGCATTAATATCTCCAAAATTATCTAGAGACGGCAATCCCTGAGGTTGTCCTCCGCCTTGTGGCATAGTAAAGGTTCCACCAACTGGCTTACCGGTTACCTGCTGAACAATTGCCTGACCAGTCTGTTTTACCTGCTGACCAACAGCTTTTTTTGTTGCATCAAAAATAGTTTCACCAAATCCACCACCTGTGCCACCGAGTCCATTTGCCATATGAGTCTAGTGTATCAAAAAGAAGAATTCCAAGCAAAGAAGATTAGCTATTTCTCTTCAAAAACTTTTGGGAGATGATGTTTAAAATCATTTTTTTCAACCCACCCCAAAACCGTATCTATCAATTCCTTTTTAAATCCCAAAGCAACAATTGCTTCACGGGGAAGCTCTTCATCAAAATAATGGAAGAGAATTCGATCTGCATCTTTGTAAGAAAACCCAAATTCTCTCTCATCAGTTTGTCCTTCCCACAGCCCGGCACTTGGCGCATTAGAAATAATTTCCTCTGGAATTTTCAAATACTTTGCCACTTCCCACACTTGGGTTTTGTATAAAGATTTTATCGGTTCGATATCTGATGCCTCATCACCAAAACGGGTAAAATACCCTAAAAAATGCTCTGTTTTATTTTCGGTTCCAACGACAAGGCCATTCATTTGTTTTGCCAAATCATACAAAAAAATCATTCTCACCCGAGCCATAATATTCCCTTTTCGTATGTCACTCATGTTTTCATCAACCTGCTGTATGATTTTACTGGCAACTGTATAAATATCCCGCTCAAATACCTGCTCTTTTGGAATGCCAAGAGAAGATATCAAAAGCTTTGCATCTTCTGTTGCTTTTATGCTCATTTTCCCATACGGCAAACAAATGGCAAACACATTTTCTTTCCCAAAAGCTTTTACACAAAGGGCAAGAGACGTTGCACTATCAATACCCCCAGACACTGCAACAACTACTTTCTTGAGCCCAGTAGCAGCAACTGTTTGTTCAAGCCAGGAAATAATTTCTTCTGTTTTCTTTTGATAATTAAGCTCCATATAAGTGATGTTTTTTAATATAATCTTCTACAGATTTTGGAACAAGATCAGAAATTGATTGCCCATTAGCAAGGCGCTCTCTCACCCGAGTTGCGCTATCTTCTAAAGGTTCGTATTCTTTATCAGTCAACCAAAAACAATTATCCGGCAAATTTCCTTTAAGGGTATGCCCTTTTCTTGGAACAATCAGAAATGGCAATCTCATGGTAAGTTCTTTATAATCTGTCCATTCAGAAAGTCTGGGCAATTGATCTGATCCGGCAATAAAAATATACGTGTTTTTTGTTTTTTTTTGAAGCTCACGAATAACGTCAATGGTTGCCGTCATACCATCTCGCAGGTGAGACACTTGAATTCCGATATCATTTGCCTTAATTTTATCGGTTTGTACAAGAGTGAGCATTTCCAGTCGTTGTTTGGGAGAAGCAACAGTGGGGTTCCAGTGGTGGTGATTATCCGGCACCAACCAGACTTCATCAACTGAGGGGGCAGATCGCAAAACTTCCTGGGCAATTGCCAAATGGCCATTGTGAATAGGGTCAAAGCGCCCGCCAAAAAGTGCAATTTGCATGGGGAAATTGTATCACAGGAGTTTCCTTCAAGCTAGATGTTTTAGGCACCAAATTCGCTTCTGCCTTCCATTGCACGCTGAAGTGTTATATCATCTGCATATTCTAAATCTGCTCCCACAGGAAGTCCTCGTCCAATTCTGGTTACTTTTACCTCAGGAGCAAGTACTTTCAGTTGCCTTGCTAAATACATGGCAGTTGCCTCCCCTTCCATTGTTGGATTGGTAGCTAAAATAATCTCTTCTATCTCTGAAGAATTTTTAACCCGCTCCAATAATTTTGCAGTATAAATCTCATCAGGTCCAATATTATTCAACGGATCAATTTTTCCATGCAACACATGATAGATACCTTTATACTTTCCACTTTTTTCAAGAGCAATAACATCAAGAGGCTGTTCAACAACACAAACAACACGTTTGTCCCGAGCAGAGTCTGAGCAAACGCTGCAGGGATCTGTTTCATCAATTGATAAACACACAGAACACAAAAGAGTATCTTTCTTTAATTGTGAAAGTGCACTGGCAAACGTATCTAATTCTGTCTGAGGAACATGGAGCAAATAAAACGTCAAACGTTGAGCTGATTTTGGACCAACTCCAGGAAGTTTTTCAAATGATTCGATGAGATGGACAATAGCTTTGGGAATTTTCATAGATGTTGATTATAGCACCTTTTAGAGCAACGGATAATTGGTTTGGGTAGGATTTTTTAGTTCGTGAGCAATAAGAGACGCAACAGACATAATTGTCAGCTTTGGAAATTGTTTTTCTTGAGGGACAACAACTGTATCTGTGACAAACACTTTTTCAAACAAACTTTTTTCAAGAATTTCAGGAGCATCTTCTGCAAAGATTGGATGAGTTGCAAACGTAATCATTTTTTCAATTCCGGCTTGTTTTAAAACCTCTCCTGCTGAAACAAGAGTTTTTCCACTTGAAACCATATCATCAACAACAATTGCCCGTTTTTTCCCTGCAACACTCCCCTCCCCAAAACCAGTTGAAACAACAACTCCACTTTCCAAATCTCGATTTTTTTCTATGGCAGCAAAACTCATTCCTCCAAGCATTTCTGAAAGAGCTTTTATCCTTCGTATTCCTCCCATATCTGGGGACACCAGCACGCAATCTTCTTTGTCCCAACCCAACTCCTGAATTTTTTTTGCAAACAAAGAAAGTGCAGATAAATGAGCAACCGGAACAGAAAACAAATCAGGAATTTTTGGAGTGTGCATATCAATGCTAATCATTTTCGTAATTCCCAAACTCTCCAAAATTTTAACTACTACCTCAAGAGAAACTGCCTCGCCATCTCGAAAAACATGATCCTGTCTTTGATAGCCAAAATACGGAATAACAGCTGTAATACTTTCTGCTCCACTTCTCTTTGCTCCATCAATTGTGAAGAAAAGCTCCATGTAATTACTGTCCACAGGAGAAGCAATCGATTGAATTAACACAACGTTTTCTCCCACCACAGATTCAGAAAGTCTGACCCGTCGTTCTCCATCAGGAAAAACATGGATGTCAGTTGGTGAAACATGCACCGACAACTCCACAGCAATATGCTCTGCAAGAAAAGGATTTGCGCTTCCGCTAAATAGTTTCATACACAATAGGACTTATTTTCCTCCGAGAAGTCCTCCCAAACCACCGCCCATTGATGCTAGTTTTCTAGCAGCAGCTTCTTGTGATTTTTTAACTGCGTCATTGATTGCGTCTTTAATATCATTGTCTGACTTTCCGTTGGTAGAAATTGAAATAATTTTCTGATCACCGGTAATGAGTATCTGAACACCGTGAGAATCAACGCTAATTTCTTCTTTCTGGAGTTCTTTTTGGATTGCCATTGCCTGATCTCTCATTTTCTTTAAGTCACCAAGTTGTTGAAATGGATTCATCATATTACTTCACCTCCTTTAATTCTATAACTACTTTTAATGGTTTTCCGCTAATTTCCTTAACTGCTTTTTCCAAAATATCTTTTGCACTTTTATCATCCAGTCGCTCTTTATGAAATTTATATGCTGTTTCAATCACCAGCTGCGTATCATCTGCAACTTTTATATCACATCCTCGCAAAACACCAGCAAGAGAATGATTTTGAGACTTCACCTTATAGATTATATTTTCCATGAATGAAGCCTTAGGGTCAATATCTGATTTTATTGCTGCCTGCGTATGGGTTGGCACATCTTTTTCTGGAGCTTTTTCCTCTTTTTTCCCGTCAATAATACTTCTTACCTTTAGTGTTCGTTCTTTTTTTAATAATGCTTCAATAGTTGGTTGTGATTTAATGACTACCGATGTCTGAGGAGTCAGCATAATTGTTTCTCCTTCTTCACGAGACTCTTGAGAAGAAGACCAGGCAACAATTGCAAGCTCAAGAGGTAATTGAGGAAGGGGTGAATATTTTATTTTTTGATATGCATCAGAGAACAAGCTGTTTAATACACTAATACTTTGAGGACTCACTTGAAGATTTTCAGGAATACTTGTGGATTTTGCCTCTACGTCCATCTGGGACAAAAGCAAGGTATGAAGGACAGATAAAATTTGGGAGATAAAAAATTTCATATCAATTCCCTGCTGCACCATTTCTTCAACAAGCGTCAAACTTTCTTTTAATTGCACAGGAGATGTAGTAAGAGAAGAAAGAAGTGTATACACAAAGGAGATAACATTTGAAGTTTTATAATGATTTTGGGCAAATTCTTGCGTTATTTTTTCTCCATTTGCCAAAAGCACTAGCTCTTCTAAAATTTTTGCAGCATCTCGAAATCCTCCATCAGCAAAACCGGCAATCATTTCCAAAACACTCTCCTCGATATCTAATTTTTCACCAGCTACAATACGCTTGAGAGAATGAACAATATCTTTTTCTGTTGCTCTTTCAAATGAGATATGAAAACAACGAGAAATTATTGTTGCCGGAACTTTTTGTGGTTCTGTGGTACAAAAAATAAACATCACATGGGCTGGTGGCTCCTCAATGGTTTTAAGAAGCGCATTGAAAGCTTCTGTTGTGAGCATATGCACTTCATCTATAATGTAAACTTTTTTCTTTGCAGACGATGGAGAGAGTTTTACTTTATCACGCAAATCACGTATCTCATCAATTCCTCTATTGGACGCACCATCAATTTCTAAAACATCAATGTTGCTGCCATTAGTAATTGAAAGGCACTGATCGCACTCGTTGCACGGTTGAGCACTTCCCTCTTTTCTATTAAGACAATTAACCACTTTGGCCACAATTCTGGCTGTTGAAGTTTTACCAAGTCCTTTTGGTCCGGTAAACAAAAATGCGTGAGGAATTTCCTTTGCTGACAAAACAGATGTCAGTGTTTGCTGAACTTTGACACTATCTAAATCTAAAAGTGTTTGTGGACGGTATTTTCTGTAATAGACCATAATGAAGTACACTCAATTAAAGCAGGAAAACCCCTTTGGGTCAATGGAGAAGGACAAGCTTTACGACTCTTGACGGCCAAGATACTCAACGATGACCCCAATATCACCAACATTCCCCTGCCAAATCCCATTTTTTTCAACCTCTCCAACGTGCTGATGCCCTTCTGGGGATTGAACACCTATCTGTGATTGCCCGGGAAGCGCTCCGCGAGGATTATCATCATGAATATTTACCCACGGACCCGTATGCCCGTCAGGGTAAATTCTTCTCACTCCAAGATGCTTCCCATCAGGAACGCGAAGAACATTTGGATCCTCTGTTGGCTGCATTGAACTGTTGCGTGAAAGTTGTAAATGCTGAACAGCTCCAGGAAGAAATGTAACTTGAGTTAAAGCCAGACCAAACGGCAAACGAAGTATCGGAAACAATTTTTCTAGCATTATTCGTGATGGATTCCCAAAAGATGAGAAAGCCCGTGTTCTACCAATTCTTCAATTCTGTCATCAACCAGCATCTCATATTCTGCTGCTTCTTTAATAACGTAGGGATACGAGATGACAATATCTCCCAATCTAAGTTTGTCTGTTGGTAGGACGGTTGGTTCTCCTTCTGAAAGAGGAAAAGACAAAATATTTCTATCTTTATCATCTCCTTTAAACTTTTTGGAAAGAGCTTTCATTTTACGACTACCAACAAATGCAATAGATACCTCAACTGGCCCGACAACATTATTGCTTGCGAGTACGCTCGCAACAGTACCTTTAACGCGTTTTCGGTCAAGTTTGTACCTGCTTTCTACAAAAAGAAGAACAGAAAGGTTACTCATGCTGAAAGTCTCTGCAGAAGTTTTGCTCGGCGTTTATCCTGTTTTTTCTGAGCTCGTGCTGCAGAAGGTTTAAGATGGAATTTCCGTCGTTTAGCTTCCTGGACAATACCAGCATCCATAACTTTTCGGCTGAATTTTCGAATGAGTGTATCATCACTATCACCCGGTTGTTTTTTAACAAATAACATAAAAACACCCCCTTCCAATAAGTGCCTGGCACTTGGAATTGTTGTATTATAGCAGAAAATTATGCTGAAAAAAAGGATAAAGAAGTTATAGATCTGCAGCAGCCCCCCAGGGACCGGTGAGATGAAAATGAAGATGGTCTATTGCTTGTGCTCCCCCTCCATTGATAACAATTCTAAATCCCTTTTCGTTTAAATCATACTGCTGCACCATTTTTTTAATAAGTCCATGGACTGCGTCCATAAGCTGACTGTTTTCAAGCTCCATAATAGTTGGAATATGTTCTTTTGGAATAATTAAAAGATGGACTGGCCTTATAGGAGAAATATCTGGAAAAACCATCACAGATTCATCTTCGTAGATGAATTCTTTTGGAATTTCTCTGTCTCTAATTTTACAAAAAATACACCCTGTCATATCTGTTTTATCACTTCTATTATCTCACTGAGTGTCAACCTGGTGGGCACCATTTTAGGATTTTTTGCAGTTCCATTAAGAAGCATTTTTTTACTCACATGCAAATACCACGTGGCGTCTGGATCCATTTTGGAAAGTTTTTCATACGCAAGAGTGAAATCAGGACTGTTATCTGCTTTTGTTCCAACATGAACAGGAAGCGTTTTAATACGAACAAATCCTGTTCGGGGATCTTTTCGAATAACAATTGAAAACCCTAATTTTTGAGCAAGTTTTAAAACCGTATCATTCATTGTTTCAATGCCTAATGCTTTTCCATATCTTGTCTCAAATTCTTTTCCTTTCTCACTAATTTCTTTTTCTGCCCATGCTCTGTTTTCAAAATCGTACAAAAGCGCGTCCAGACATTCCATACCAAAAAGCGTATAAAACTCATCTTCATTTGGCTTTTGGTATTTCAAACCTTCCAAAATTCCCAAAAGAGAAAACTCATGGTAATCTGCAGAAGGATTATCCCAATAGACTTCCTGAAAATGGTCTATCCCGACAATAATAGAAACAATTCGTTCAATAGCATCTGCTTTCATGAGCCACCTCTCCCCTGCATCTGCTTTTTGTTGCTTCACGTAATCCCAGGTTCTACTTGCACCACAAACACTCATTTCACTTGTCTGATGATGATCAAGTGGACCAAGACCTGTATCAACATGAATCACCTCATCCTCACCAATCTGCTCTATGGTTTTTTGTGTTTCATTTGCCCGTGATCCTTTGATTCTCTCACCAGCTGGAACAAAAACAATTTTTGCATGTTCCCAATTTTGAAGGAATCGTTTGATAATCCAGACAGAAGTAATAGCGTCCCAGTCAGGGGAACAATGGGTAACAACAATTTTCATCTCTTTGAGTATAGCGTTTTGAGGCTCAAAATGGAAGCGTTTATTTCTTCAGCTTGACAAGCAGTGAAAAGAAAAATACGATAAATACATGGATCCTAAAAAACCTGCCGATCTTGATCCGAAACTTCAAGAGACTTATGACAAGCTCATGAATTTTCAGGTTCCTGCTCAAACTCCAGGCCAACCTGCTGCACCGGCAGACCCG
>DASTLH010000035.1:0-9695 GCA_035715145.1 Patescibacteria group bacterium | reverse complement strand
CATGAAACAAATCTGAGAAAAAAATCACAATCAAACTGCCAACAATCCCACAAACAGCAACATATTGCCAAACGGAAAGACTAGGCAAAAAAACAACACTTATCGCCAACAACATTCCAGTGAGCACCTCAATGAGTGGATAACTCAAAGACAATTTTTTATGACAATACCTGCATCTTCCTTTAAGAAACACATATGAAAAAACAGGAATTAAATCTTTTGCAGAGAGTGTATGTCCACAAAAATCACAATGAGAATGGCCAAAAAGAACTGTTTCATTCTTCGGAATCCTATCGATAACCAGAAGAAGAAACGATCCTAAAAATAATCCAAAAAAGAAAAAAATTATTGCCATATTATTTTTGATATGATTTCAACGTATCAGCCAAATCTGAAAGAAAACTTCTATTAAATACTTTTTGATATTGTGTCTGCACAGCCTTTGCCTTTACTTTATCATGATAACATTCTCCGTAGGTTGTGTAGAGAAGAAAATAAGGAAATTTACTCAGTGGAGCTCTATCAATAGCATTCTCTAAAGCATTTTTGGCTTTGTCACACTCGTTAAGAGACGTCAGATACATTACTCCCAGAGAAGTCCACGGAGCATCATAATTAATATCAACTTTTGTCGCATCAAGATAATATTTTTCCGCGTCTTTAGTATCTTTATAGGTAGTTAAATAATAATTTCCGATGATAACAAGTGATTTTGCATAGATTCGAGGGATATCAGAAATTGTGTAATTGCCCAATGCCTTTTGAGAGGTATGGTAAGGAAGATGAATCTTACTTATTGCCGATTGTGTTATAGCAGTAAACGTATCTACTGACGCAGAAGGCGTTGAGACAAGATGAGAGAGCATTCCATATGGCTCCCATATCAATCCATCATTCTTCTTTGTATGGATTTGATCATACACAAACACAGGACTTTGCTTATCCATTTGTTTTAGAGCTTCAGCAAGAAGCGTTTGTTTATCCATATTTGGATTTGATTTTTTAATTTGCTTTTTTATATTTTCAATGTAAGGTTCTTTTTCTATTACAGCAAGATTTATAAGCCTGACATCTGGCCTAAAATGAAGAGCATATTTAACATACCAGGTATTAAAAAGTGCAGTATCTCCTCCTAAAATTATTGTAGAATTGAAGGGGAGAGGAGAAAGAAAATCGTATCCTAAATTATCTCCAATGACTACCTGTGATAAATCTGTTTTTGGCATATTAAAGAAAAATAACTGTAAGGGAATAAGGAGAAAAAGAATTTGAACAAGATAAAAATATAATGGTCTATCAAAAAGCTCTTCTAAAAACTTTGCCAGAAAGACTAACCCATATGGAAAGAAGAAAAAAATAACAAGAAAGGACATGACAAAAAACCTTTCATATATTCCAAAGAAAAAATCACCCTCCAAAGGAAAACCTGCGTAGGTGATAAACACCGGCCCTGAAAGAATAAACGCTAAAAGAAAAGCAAATAAATATCTTTTTTTCTGAAACCAAAGAGCAATCATACCTAAAAAGCTCACAACAACCACAGGAATCGTTGCCTGTGTCAACATAGTAAACAGGTATGTTCTTAAAATGATCAATCGCTGCTGCCAAACAGGGTTGGGGAAAAGACCCGCCTGAAATGTTCCATAATCTTTTCGGAAAAACAATCTCAAAAATGATGAAAAGTCATGTACATTATCCCAATTAACAACCGGATTATGCGAAGAAGCAATGATGACATACCCATACCAAAGAAGGCAAGATACAACCAAACCCAAACTCAAAAAAAGTGATTTAGGCTGTTTTCTTAATTGCCAAAGAGAAGGGAAAAGAATAATTATGTATGAAGGGACAAAAAATAAAATGGTTTGATGGGTAACAAAAGCACACCCCAATAAAAAAGAAAATAAGTACAAATAGCGTTTCTTTCTCGTATCATCAAAATAAACTGCAAGTAAAAAAAGAGTAATAACGAAAAAACTATGAAAAGCAAAAACCTCTGCTATCTCTGCATAGAACCAATATAAATAGCTGACTCCCAACGTCACAGCTGCAACTGATGCAGCAAGACTACTTTTCGTCAATTTTTTTATAAGAAAGAAAAAAGAGGTTAATCCTGCGGCGCCAAACAAACTAGAAAGAAGTCCAACTGAAAACGCTGGATTATGGAAAAATGCAAACACTCTCACCATAATAAAAGCCAAGAGGGTAAAGAGAGGATATCCGGGAGGGTGAGCAACTCCACCAACCATGGCTGCTGTCACAAAGTCACCAACATCTCCTCCATACACACTTCGAGAAAGATTATGAATATAAAGAGCTAAAAAGAAGAAAAAAAGCAGAAATGGGAAATATCTCTTGAGAAACTGCATTTATTGTGCACACCAGTAGCAGTTGGTCATGGTAGCATTTGGGCAACTTCCATCAGTTACTGTTGCAAAGGTTCCTGCAGTTAATTTGTATTTGGTATTACCATCGTTTCTCTGAGCACGTGAAGCTGGAGCAAAACATGCTGTTACAGAGTTTGTGCCGCCGGTTATAGTAATTGCACTCAAAACTCCAACAGCTGTCGTGAATGCTGTTTTTAGTTCTCCATCATTAATCAATTCAGCAAGACAACTTGAAGTAACAGTAGTCAAAACAACAGGAGTAGTAGGCCCACTTGGAGACATACCAGCAGCTGTTCCACAAGATGTTCCGTATGTGTCTGTACCAGCCCATGGCATACCATTGTGAGTTGTGTAATAACGAATATTCGCATCTACATACTCAACGGCAGTATTTTTAACGTTAGCGTCAGATGCTTTTTTTAGCTGTTCAAATGGATCAATTGTAGCAACCAATGCTGTAGCGAGAATGCCTAAAATACCAATAACAACGAGCAACTCAATGAGGGTAAAACCTGAAGAACTTTTTTTACTTAAGATACGGGCAGAAAATAATTTCATATATTGGGAATCAATATCTAGTTTAGTAAAACATAGTTTCAAATCTGTTGTCAATAGGGCAAAAAACATTTTCTTATAAATTCTTACTTTTCTCTGACAAAGATCACATTCTGTTTTCCATAAGAAATAGTATGCTTTTTCTATGCACCCCGAACGGTATCACTTAGTAACATTTTTTATTCTCTTTACAATTATTGGAATTGTTGCAATTTCAGAAAAATCTCTTCGTCTTTTCTCTACAGAAAAAAATATTCTTCCAGTTATTCACCCAACAGTAATTCCATCTGTCACACAAGAGGTACCAACTGCCGCAACCACTCCAATCGTCCATTTTTTTATGACCACCATTTCTCAAAATCCACCCCTAACCCCTCAACCTGATTTATCTGGGGAGTGGGTCTACCCATCCTCTTTAGTGATTTCCAAGTCAAATACAACTATCACTATGACGTCCTCTGATGACCCTTCAATAATCACAGCATGGTATCAAGAGAAAATTTCCCATTTGTTTAGGACTGCCACCACCATTGCAAAAACCAACGCCAATGGAAATGTTTTCAACCAGATAAGTGTTTCCTCAGACAACAACTCAGTCAGAATAACCATACAAAAAACAAATGATGAAAAATCTACACGAATTGAAGTCTCATTCTAAAACTACTGAATACTTGAAGTAAGGTTGTAAATCGGGGTAACAATAGAAATAATAAGGAAAGCGACACTTACACCCAAAATAATCATGATAAATGGTTCCATCGCTGTTGTAAGCGTTTTCACAACACCTTCTACTTCTCGTTCAAAATACTCAGACACTTTCAAAAGTGACTCATCAAGTTTTCCTGTTTGTTCTCCAATTTTTACCATCTGAACAAGGATTGCTGGGAAAATATCATATGTTGCCATTGCCTCTCCAACACTAATACCTTTTTCAACGCGTTTAGCAATATCTGTAATCGCATTTTTATACACAAGGTTGCCGGAAATATCAGCTGATTCATTAAGAGATTGAACAACCAATGTTCCAGAACCAATAAGAAGTCCAAACGTTCTGGCAAACTCAGTCAGAATTTTTTTCTGGTTTAAGTTGCCAAAAATTGGAACTTTCAAAATAAACCCATCATGAATAAGCTTGCCTGAATCAGTTGCAACCCATCGACGGTAGAGGAAAAAAGCAAAAATAACCAAACCAACAGCAATTGGCCAGAAATTAATAAGCAAATTTGAAATCGTCACAACAACTTGCGTTGCAAAGGGAAGAGGGATATTTAAATTAGTATAAAGGTTGGTCAACTGAGGAATAATAAAGACAACCATAACTATCATAACAATAAGCATTAAAGCCACGATGACAATTGGGTACATCAAAGCTGATTTCACTGTTCCTTTCAGCTTTTGATCTTTCTCCAAATTATCAGCCAGACGAAGCAAAACTTTATCCAAAAATCCTGAATTTTCTGCTGCTTTAATAAGAGAAATATAAATGGGAGTAAACATATTAGGATAGCGCTGTATTGCACCGGACAGTGGTTTTCCTTCCTGAACATCGGAAATAATGCCACTTACCATATTTTTCATGGTTTCATTTGACATTTGTTCTTTTAAAATATTAAGAGCCTGCATCAGAGTCAAACCTGAAGTAAGCATTGAAGAAAGTTGGCGAGTAAATAAAACTAAATCATTTGTTGTTGATTTATGAAACAAATTGGCAAAAGGCATTGAGGAATTTTCTTCAACTTTTTGGATATGAATTGGTAAAAGCTGTCTGCTTCTCAAAAATGAAGCAGCTTCCTGCAAATCTTTTGCTTCAATAAATCCCTGACTAAGCTTTCCATCAGATGTAGTAGCTTTATATGCAAGTTTCATACTTATGAGATACGCTGGAGCAAGTCTTCTGGATGAGCAGCGTAGCTTTTTGCCATATCCAAGCTAATTGCACCAGTCAAAACCAGCTGAGAAAGAGATCCTTCAAGACTTATCATTCCCTGATCTTGAGATGTTTGAATAATAGAATCAATAAGATGTGTTTTCCCGTCTCTAATATTTGCAGCGACAGCTGAGCTTCCTATCAACACTTCAACTGCCGGAACACGTCCGCCACTAATTTGTGGAACAAGGCGCTGAGAAACAATTCCCTTTAAAGTAAATGCCAGCTGAGTTCGTACCTGGGCCTGCTGATGTGAGGCAAATGAATCAATGATTCTATCAATTGTCTGAGCAGCAGAATTAGTATGAAGGGTTGAGAGTACCAAATGACCTGTCTCAGCAATAGTAATAGCAGCAGCAATAGTGTCAGGATCTCTCATTTCTCCAATAAGCACCACGTCCGGATCTTCACGAAGGGCAGAACGAAGAGCAGATGACCAGGAATGCGTATCAGACTTCATTTCGCGCTGAGAAATAATACTTTTGCCAGTGGGATACATATATTCAATAGGATCTTCAATGGTCAAAATATGATCTGAGCGAGTCATATTGATTTCATTCACAACGGCCGCAAGCGTTGTTGATTTTCCCTGACCTGTTGGTCCGGTAACAAGAATTAAGCCCTGTCTTAAAGCAGCAAAGGAATGAACAATTTTAGGAACTTTTAACTCTTCAAGAGTTCTGATGGTGCGGGGAAGAAAACGAAACGCGGCACACAATTGCCCTCTTTGATAGTATCCATTGACACGAAAACGACCAATGTCGCCATAGATTCCTCCTCCATAGCCAATAGAAAAGTCCAATTCTTTATTCACCGTCAGAAATTCTTTTTGCTCAGGAGTAAGAAGAGAAAAAACCATACTTTCTACACTTTCCGGGCTCATTGTGGAATAACTTGCAAGATAAGAAAGTGCACCATCAATACGAATAACCGGAGGAAGCCCCGGCATAAGATGCAAATCTGATGCATTATTTTTAACTGTAAGAGATAAAAGCTCCTGTAAATCCATATTATTCCTGTGCCACACGAAGCACTTCTTCAACGGTTGTTGTCCCGACAAGTACTTTTAAATAGCCGTCCTGTTTCATGGTAATCATTCCCTCGGCAATTGCTTCATGCCCAATACTGTCTGCATCCGGGTGCTCAAGAATAAGCCTCCCAATTTTTTCTGAGATAGGAAGCACTTCAAAAATTCCGATACGACCAATATAGCCTGAATCGCCACATTTCTCACAGCCTTTGCCTCTATAAAGTTGAAAATTAGCAGGGGTATTAGCAGGGAAGAGTGGTCCTAAAACAAGTTTTATTTCCTCAACAATTTTTGCGGCAGGAGCATACGCTTCTTTACAGTACGTGCATATTTTTCTGACAATTCTTTGCCCAACAGCTGCATTCATAGTAGACGCAAGCAAAAAGTTTTCTGCTCCCAAATCCAAAAGACGAGGCAATACTCCTGCTGCATCAGAGGTATGAAGGGTTGAAAACACTAAATGGCCAGTAAGTGCTGCCTGAATAGCCAAATCTGCCGTTTCTCCGTCTCGGATTTCTCCCACAAGAATAATATTTGGATCTTGTCGAAGAAATGAACGAAGTCCTTCTGCAAAAGTAAGCCCAACTGCTGAGTTAATTTGTACCTGATTGATGCCAGGCATTTCATACTCAACCGGATCTTCTAGAGACACAATATTAACGCGTGTTGTATTTAATTTTTCCAAAACAGAGTAGAGCGTCGTGGTTTTTCCAGATCCCGTAGGTCCACAGACAATAATGATTCCGTGAGGACGAAGCATGGCAGTTTCTAGATTTTTAAGCGCCACTCCAGCAAGACCCAACTCAGCAAGCGTTGGCACACCACCTGATTTTCTCAAAAGTCTCATCACAATTTTTTCACCATGAACTGTTGGCAACACAGAGATACGAAGATCAACCTCTTTATCTCCGACTTTAAAATTAAAACGACCGTCCTGAGGAGTTCGGTGTTCGTCAATTTTCATTTCAGATAACACCTTAATACGAGAAAGCACTGCTTCTTGAACAGCCTTAGGGAGACTTAATTTGTCATATAAAATTCCATCAATTCTGTACCTGACCCTCACTCTATCCTCAAGCGGCTCAATATGCACATCAGACGCACGGGAAGTCACAGCGTACTCAAGAATTGTTGCCACAATTTTTGCAATTGGTGCTTCTTTAATAATTTGTGATATTTTCTGACTATCAACAACTTTTCTGGTATTAAGCTCTTCACTTTCTTTAACTGCCTGACCAACTTCTCCTACCAATTCTTGTCGATATTGAGTTTGGATTGCATTAGCAACATCTTGGGGAGAGGCAGCAAATGCCTTAATGGTGAGTCCTGTTTTTTGACGCATAAATTGCAATGCGTCCAAATCAACCGGATTTGCCATGGCAACACTTAATACCCGTTCTTTATCATCAAAGGTAAAAGGAATTACCTGAAACCGTTCCACAACAGCGCGAGGCAAAAGACTCACTGCTTGAGGAGAGAAAGACGTCGTTGCCAGATTAATAAAAGGAACTCCAAGAATTTTTGCTTTTTCTTCTGCCACTCTGGCAGCATCAACAATATGTAATTCTGCCAAAACATCTTCTGCTGATTTCCCGCCATTTGCCGCTTTTAACTTTACTTGATTGTATTGTTCTTGAGTAATGACATTTTCCGCAAGTAAATTATCTAAAACGTCTCCATTTCCTGCCGGAGCAGAAGAATTCATTGGAGCATTTATTAATGATTCAATGGGAATTGGCCCACTCTGAGGAGAAAGGGGACCGGGTGATCCCGCAACTGATGACGGTGTAACAGGCACAGATGTTGGCTGAGAAATAATAGGATCGGGCATTACTCTTATAGTACGGAATATCTCTCATAGGTGTCAAGGCGATAGTCTATGGTAAAATACATTGTATGCAAAGTGTCATTTTTGTTTCCCAAAATCCCCAGACAATTGATGAATATATTACAAAACTCACTACCACCTGGAGTATTTCTCCTTTTGATATTCAAAAAATTCAAGAAGAGACACTTGGGATAGAACAAGTCAGAAACCTCCAGAAAAATTTGTATCTTGCCCCCTATAAAGGAACGTATAAACTTCTGTGTTTGTATAACGCAGACACACTTACCTCTGAGGCACAAAACGCACTTTTGAAAGTATTAGAAGAACCACCTGTCCATACTTTTTTTCTTCTTATTGCCAAAACAGAAGAAGCATTTTTGCCAACTGTTTTATCTCGCTGCACGGTGGTAAAAGAGAAAAAAGAAGCCACACCCATTTCAGATGAAGAAAAAGCCATCATTTCTGAAGATGTAGCAATACTTTTAAGTCAAGATATTGCACCCAAACTTCTTCTTGCAGAAAAAAAATCA
Source organism: Patescibacteria group bacterium (assembly GCA_035715145.1). Classification (GTDB taxonomy): domain Bacteria; phylum Patescibacteriota; class Microgenomatia; order Levybacterales; family UBA12049; genus DASTLH01. Next base: position 1,438 of record DASTLH010000035.1, on the reverse strand, counting down.
GATGAAAAAAATAATACCACAAAATGGCTGGAAGATCTTATCAATGTTGCTCATCAAGAGCTTCTCACAGACGACGACCCTCACAAAGCACAACTTCTTATCTCCCTTCTTAAAACATCTGAAATACTCACTCGCTACAGCGTGAATAAACGACTTCTCTTAGAGAATACCTTTCTCTCATGACAAAACAAAATTCTTTTTCATCTATCCTTTTAAAAGATCCTGTGATGGCAAAGCTTATTAAAAAATACCCAGAGGCTTCTTTTTCCAACAAAGCTGAAAAACTGTTTGAAGATTTAATTGACTCTATTGTTTCCCAACAACTTTCCATAAAAGCAGCCAATACTATCTTTACCCGTTTTAAAGCCTTATTTCCAGACTCGTTTCCAACTCCTCAAGATATTTTATCTACACCTGATGAGACTATTCGAACAGCTGGCATTTCTTTTCAAAAAATTTCCTATATAAAAAGTGTTGCAGATGCATTTTTAAGTGATTTAATAGATACAAAAAAAATACAAGATATGTCTGATAACGAGGTCATTGAATCACTCACTCAAATAAAAGGAGTAGGGAAGTGGACAGCAGAAATGATTCTGATTTTTACCCTTGGGCGGGAAGACGTGTTTTCAATTGGCGATTTGGGAATTCGAAATGCTATCACCCGACTTTATGGCATAACAGATAAAAAAGACATGGAAAAACTTTCAGAAAACTGGCACCCATATAGATCGTATGCCTGTTGGTATTTGTGGAGAAGTTTGGAAAACGGCTAAAGGACAACTTCAGAAAGAATTGGACTCTGCTCATCTACACCTCTAAACCAACGCAAATGCCGCTCCCGACACATTTCTTTCACAATCTCATAATGTTCGTCTGCTTGAATTTGTACAGATTCACTCGCAGTCATTATTGGCAAATGACTATTTCTTCGTGCAATTGCCTCACGCATCAAACGGTCAGCTATCCGTTGCGTAGAGATACTATTCCATTGTTCTATCCATGCATTTCGCTCTTGATCTGACGTAAAATCTTGTGTTTCAGGAGTTCTAAAAATTATATCCAGTCTTCCAGGTTGTTTTCCTCTGGTAACAAAAACTGTTGATTCATTATAAGGATCGTCTTGCCTGCGCATTATACTCCCAATATCTCGTGGGCTTGGAGGAAAAATCAAGTTATGGAAATGATACATAGCAATAAAGTATCTACTTGGGTGTTTTTTACCATCCTTTCCTCTATCCATTCGTAATTTTGGATTTACACGGATATGCTCTTCATTACCATGCACCATCTCACTGGCAGGAATATCTATTGTTCCATCTGCTGTCGTGTACACATGAAACCCTGTTTCTGGAAGATTAGAGTAAGCAACTGAGGCATCAATCATTCGACTCGTATAGGGGAGAAAAAAACTTCCATCTAATTGCCCCTTAAAAGA
>DASTLH010000034.1:0-2773 GCA_035715145.1 Patescibacteria group bacterium | reverse complement strand
AAGAAAGTGGAACCGGGAAGTAAGATCCATTAAAAAAAGTATGAATAAGAAAAAAGTATATAGCGGTATGCGGGCAACAGGAAGTGGAAGGCTTCACCTTGGAAATTATTTAGGGGGAGCAAAAGGCATGTTGGCCCTTCAAGATGACTATGATTGTGTATTTTCTGTTGTTGATGCTCATGCAGTAACAACTCCCTATGATCCAAGTACGCTCAAAAGTCAGGTAAGAAATGTTATTTTGGATTATTTGGCTGTGGGTTTGGATCCAGAAAAATGCAAACTTGAAATTCAATCTCAAATCCCCCAACACACAGAACTCGCCTATTATCTCTCAAGTGTCTATCCCTTAGCACCCCTTGAGGATTTACCTACCTTTAAGGAGAAAAAGGCACAATATCCCAAAAATGTGACAGTAGCGCTTTTAAACTATCCCATTCTCATGGCCGCAGACGTTTTGCTGTACAAAGGGGACTTGGTCCCTGTGGGAATTGATCAGGAGCCACATATGGAAGTTATGCGTGAGATTGCACGAAAGTTTAATTCTCTCTATGGAGAAACATTCCCAGAGCCACAACGATTTAAGACAATAGGAGAATATGTTCCGTCTCTGACCGGGCAAGGAAAAATGAGTAAAACAGTGGAAGGAAGCTCAATTTATTTGGCTGATGATTTGGAAACAATAAAAAAGAAGTTGGCAAAAGTACCTACAGACAGTGGAACCCTTGGGGGAGATGTTCCAAAAACCGGTGGAGTTGCAACATTGTTTACATTGATGGCACTGTTTAATCGTGATGATATGCATAAGAAATTTAAACGGGAATATGAGGCAGGAAATATTCGCTACGGCGACATGAAAGCATTTTTAGCAGAAGCAATTTTTGCAGAGTTACAGCCAATTCAAGAGAAGAGAACATACTTTGAGGAACATCCAGAAATTGTTGACCAAATTATTGCAGATGGAAGAGAGAGATGTTTACAGGTTGCCTCAGAAACGATGCGTGAAGTCAAAGAAAAAATGGGTTTGCCTCTTGCGTAGGCTTTGCTACAATAGGTTCTTATGAACCTTTCCCCTCAACAAATTAGTCAGTTCCAACAAGAAATTCTCAAGTGGTATAAGGCTCATCAAAGAGATTTGCCATGGAGGCGTGATCGAGATGCGTATCACATTCTCATCTCCGAGGTTATGCTTCAACAAACGCAAGTAGGGAGAGTAATTCCAAAATATGAGGCGTGGCTCGGGAGATTTCCTACCATAGAAAGTCTTTCTCAAGCGTCAGTAGCAGAGGTTTTGACCTATTGGTCTGGGTTGGGATACAACAGACGGGCCGTGTTTCTTCAGAGATTTGCAAAAGAGGTAGTTGAAAAATACGGAGGAGAAATTCCGCAGGATAAAAAAACTCTCAAAAGTTTGCCGGGGATAGGAGAATATACGGCGCTGGCTATTCTGTGTTTTGCGTATAACCATCAGGTGGCGGTCATAGACACAAATATCAGAAAAGTCATTGCTACTCATTTTTTTGAGGGAGTTCTTCCTGAGGAAAAAATTATTGAAAGGGTTGCCTTCAAGCTTCTTCCTAAAAATAAAGCATATGAATGGAATCAAGCACTTATGGATTATAGTAGTGCTGTTTTGAAAGAAAAGAAAATTCCTATTCCTAAACAATCTCATTTTTTGACATCAAACAGATATGTTAGGGGGACAATTATGAAATTTTTGGTACATCACCAAATCGCAACACAAGAGGATTTAGAAAAAGAATTTGCAAAGGGGAAAGTGGAGGTTTCTTTAGCAAAACTACAGCTAAATATTGATGCATTGTGTAAAGAAGGAATGATAATAAAAAAACAAAAGTTATTTATGCTGCCTCAGTAGGTTTTTTTGGAGAAGAGTCTGTTTGGACTAAAGGAAGATGACGGCGGACTTGGGCAAGCAGCGTGTCTCGGCGAAGACCAGAGAGGTCAAGTGAGCGTAAGATATCTTGTTCTAGTGTCTCAGCAAGAAGAGAGGGAACAGGGAGTTTTTGTCTTGTTAGTTCTTGAAACTGATCAAGACGGATACCAAACCATGTTTTATCATGCTCTGATGAGTTTTCTGGCGGAGGGGAGATTTCAGCCATACTTATTGTGTTGTAGTCCTTTCCAAAATTCTTGTCAATGACCATTTGTTATTCAGGATAAGACTTGGTGAACGGGTACTTCTGTGGTATACTTGCTCTACTTATGGCAGTGTCTCCACGAAAAAGCGGAAAAAAGAAATCAGTCAGACTCAAAGTAAAACTTTCCTGGAAAAATGTCTTCCTCTATGGATTCCTTTTGGTCTTTTTGATGTTTTTATTTGCAGGATTTAACCAATCAACAACTGATCAAAAAACAGTTCCTTTATCACAAGTAATTCAAGACGTGAAGAACGGGAAGGTAGAGGAGATTACAATCGAGGATACCAAGCTTACTGTTAAGGAAAAAAACGCTACAGTAATTTCTACAAAAGAACCAACCTCTGATGTTTATACTCTTTTTAAGGATGCAGGAGTCCCATTAAATACCACAAAGGTAGTTGTAAAAGATAATAGCGGTATTTCCAGCTGGATTAATATTCTTTCATCTGTTTTACCAATTGTTTTGATGATTGCCTTTTTTTACTTTATTTTCAGGCAAGCAAGAGGTGCGCAGGAAAGCATTTTCTCTTTTGGAAAATCATCTGCAAAATTATTTAATAAAGACCAGCCCAAGGTAACCTTTGCTGATGTTGCAGGGGTTGATGAGGCAAAACAAG
>DASTLH010000033.1:0-54634 GCA_035715145.1 Patescibacteria group bacterium | reverse complement strand
GAAAGGAATAACTGTTTCTTCATTTCTTTATTATACCTCGCTAAATAGGCACTTGCAACAAAAAATGTAGGCCTCTATAATCAATTTTATACGGCTGTAAGGCTAATTGATGTAGTTGCGTACTATACTGATATGGTCTTTTGCCACTTTGTACTATGTTATCCAAACGAGTCGGTATTGATTTAGGAACTGCAAATACTCTTGTCTATCTGGCAGGAGAAGGAATTGTATTAAATGAACCAACCGTTGTTGCTGTTACGGCAGAGGACAACAAAGTTGTGGCTGTGGGAAAAGAAGCAAAAGAAATGCTTGGCAGAACTCCTGGCAATATCGTTGCCCAGCGTCCGCTCAAAGACGGTGTGATAGCGGATTACACTATTACAGAGGCAATGCTTTCTTACTTTATAGATAAAGCTTGTGGCAAATCCCGTTTTTTTAAGCCGGAAGTGATGATTTGTATTCCCTCAGGCGTGACTCAAGTAGAGCGCCGAGCTGTTTTGGACGCAACCATGGCTGCTGGCGCAAAAACAGCATACCTTATCGATGAGCCTCTCGCCGCTGCTATTGGTGCCAAAATTCCTATTGCTCAGCCTGCCGGACATATGGTTGTTGATATTGGTGGAGGGTCTACTGAGGCTGCAGTTATTTCTTTGGGCGGAGTAGTTGTTCATAATTCAGTACGAGTTGCTGGAAATAAAATAGATGAAGCAATTGCCAACTATGTAAAAAAGAAATTCAATCTGCTTATTGGGGAGAGAACGTCTGAAGAAATTAAAATAACCATAGGAAATGCCTTTGTTGACGATCATAAGGGAGAAGTGCGAAAAATGGAAATTAGAGGCAGAGACAGCATTTCTGGGCTTCCCAAAACCATTGAGTTGACCGAACTTCAGGTTAATGAGGCTATTCGTCCGACTCTTTTAGAAATGATAGGTGGCATTAAACGGGTGCTTGAAGATACCCCTCCAGAGCTTGCAAGTGACATTATTGATAAAGGAATTGTTATGAGTGGAGGCACAAGTCAGCTGTACAATTTTGATAAACTCATGACAAGTCAGACTGGGGTTCCGTGTCATGTGGCAGAAGACGCTTTGTTGTGTGTTGTGCGCGGGACAGGCGTGGCTTTAGAGAATATTGAGCTCTATAAACGGAGTATTAGCAAGAAATAACTTATAGGTATTTTACAGATAGAAAATACTTTTGTGAAAAAAACAGGTAAGAGTTTAAATAAGAAATTGTAAGGTTCTATAGTATGGGTCTCATAAAAACCAGAAATATTTGCAAGTTTATAGCTATTAATGGTTTTATCAGCTTTAAATCATGAGCACTAATAATACTCAAACTAAGATGATTGGAAATGCCTCAATTAAGACAAATCTGGCTTATAGAAAATCTCAAGATTTGATGAAAATTTCATTGTTGGGGATACAGGTCACCAATGCTTCTTCCGAAGATGTCCTAGAGTTTGTTGTCGATTCTTTAGAAAAAGAGACAAAACCATATTACATTGTTACCCCAAATCCCGAAATTGTGATGTTTGCAAGACGTCATAAAGACTTCCAACAGGTCATTAATAATGCCAAAATAGCCTTAGTAGACGGGGTAGGCCTTTCACTCTCAGGCATGATTTTGGGTAAACACATAAAAGAGCGCTTTACAGGGGTCGATTTCGTGGAAAAAATCTGTGAAAAAATTGCAGATCGGCCTATAACGGCGGGCTTTCTTGGAGGTCGAGGTAAAATAGCAGAGATGGCATCAGAGTGCTTGAAGCAGAAATTCCCTGAGCTTAAGATAGTGTATGTTTCTGACGAGTGGGAAAACAAAAAACAATCAACGCACATAGACATTCTTTTTGTTGCTTTTGGTTTTCCAAAACAGGAATTATGGATGGCAGAGCACAGTGGAAAGGTAGACGTGAGTGTCATGATTGGAGTAGGGGGCTCGTTGGACTACATTTCAGGGCAAGTAAAGCGTGCTCCGGCTTTTTTACGAGCGATTGGGTTAGAATGGCTTTTCCGGTTGATTCGTCAACCCTGGCGATTTAAAAGACAATTGGCACTTCTTTCTTTTATATGGACAGTTCTGAAAGAAAAATTCTCCTAAAAAGGGTCTTCGGGAAAAAAGATTTCAAAATGGTATGTAAATGTTTCATTAAACGATAGTAAGGCATATTGCTTTGTATTTTGATATAGATAAAACAGTATGTTTTTTTGAGAAGTAATTTTGCATTCTATTTTATTCTTGCAAGAAATTTGAAGAGATTGTATGCTTTTAGTATGTCTGATTTCCAATTTATCCAAAATCCTCTTTCTAAGAAATGGATTGTCCTTGCCCCGCGTCGTTCCAAGCGTCCAGATATTTCAAAAGGCGAAAACTTTATTTGTCCATTTTGTGCAGGTCAGGAAGAAAAGGAAGAGGAAGTCTATCGCATTGGTGGCCAATCTGGTGATAGTAATTGGGAAGTAAGGGTTTTGGCAAATAAATTTCCCTTTGCACCGGTTCATGAATTGATTATTCATTCCCCAGAACATCATAAAAATGTTGATGAATTGCCAATTGATCAGGTGGAGAGAATCCTTTTTGCCTACAAACAACGCTTCCTCGCTCATCAGCATCAAGGGCAAGTGTATATTTTCAACAATCATGGGCAGGCTGGAGGAGAAAGTATTCCTCACCCGCATACCCAGTTGGTAGTTATTCCTCAAGAAGTAACAACAGATATTGCGCCTCGTGCGCCATTAGAAGATGAGAGGCTGGAAACAGACTATTTTTATATTTATTGTCCAAAAACCTCGGAATGGCCAGATGAGGTGTGGGTTGCTCCAAAACGAAAGGATACTCATTTTGGAGAGATAGAAAATGAAGAACTGTCAGATTTAGCAATTATTCTTCAAAGACTTATTCAACTGGTAGACGTCAGGCATGGACATGAGGCTCCATACAATTTTTATATCTCCCCCAACACCAACTGGTATTTTCGCCTTATGCCCAGAAGTAAAAGTCTTGGTGGGTTTGAAGTGGGAACAGGGATTAATGTGAATACTCAGGATCCTGCAGAAACAATACGTTTTATCAAAAGTAATTTTGACAACGCAGATGTTGATGAAATGGAAGAAGAAAATAAAGCTACCTTTGCTGAGTCTGTGTAATCTTCATTTTTTGTATTGACAACTTTGTCTATTTTCGCTCTACTATATATAGTACTTATTTCTCAAAAATATGTTTGCTTCAGAAGAACGCCATACGCCAATCATACTTAAAGTTTTTCAGGCAGTAACGTGGGTTGGCCTTCTTGCAGTTTTGCCAACAGGAGTTTTAGGATATTTTGCAGAACAAAGTGTTCCAGGCCAAATGCTGTATCCACTAAAAATTCAAATAGAGAAGGGAGTTTTGGCTCTTGAGTCGTTTAATCCTTCGGCAAAAGCCGGCTACCAGGTGGATTTGGTTACCAACCGTGCAGCTGAGGCAAAAACAATTCTTCTTGCAAGCAATAATACTCAGGGACTTCAGAATATAGTGGACCAGATCCAAACAGCAGAGGAGGCAATTAGTGTGGTTCAAGATCCTGTCCAAAAGGCAGCGCTTCAGCAGCAATTGGTTCAGGAAATTTCCGATTCCCAAAATACCCTTTCGCAGGTGACAAAATCAAATGTCAATTTCACCAATACTACCACGACAAATCAGCATCTGAATAATCCATTTTTTGTCAATGGAACACCAACTCCCGTTCCAAACAATACAAATTCAGCCAACAATACCTCTTCTAACACTTCTTCCAATACCTCTTCTGGGACATCAAATAGCAACTCTCAAACGTCCGGGACAGATTCAAATACACAGCAACCAACGCCCAATACTCAGGCTCCAGCCGATCAAACAGGAGGAGGCAGTGGTTCTAATACCTCAGATAGTGGCGTTGCCCAGGCTGTTGTTGACACCCAAGACCAGTTGGAAATTCTTAAATTAAAACTTCTTCCCACATATCCTATTGGGGGACTCGGGTGGAATCTTCGAGGCGGAGGTATGTTTTATTCTCATAATACATGGTGCCATACTGATTTGGATTTTGATAAAGGATTATCGTTCCCAAATAAATGTGAGAGTGGCTCTATTGATTCTGCCGGAAACATGACAATAGACACAAAATTTAATAATGCCTGTAATTCTGCCAGTGCACTTGGAGTTTCGTATTGTGTGACAACCAGCAATGGGGGAGTAGGGTGTTCACAAGCAAGTAGCCTCTCTGAGGCTTGTTCTGGTCAAGTTGGGCCTGGTTCCAGTTGCTCGACAAATGTCTGTACCAAACCTTCCAGCATCAATGTCTTAGCGAGTCTGAGCCCAAGTAGTTCTGTGTATTATCCTGGGACAACAGTGACATTCAAGGCTACCAGCTTTGGGTATCAAGGTCTGCAAAAAGTAACGTTTAGTGTAAAAGGAGATTCTATTTGTTCTCAAACTCCTCCTGACCCAAGCCAGCCAGAAATTGGTAGCTACGTGTGTCAGTGGACTGTTCCTCACGGCGAGGCTGTCAGTGCCGGGGACTTTCGAGTAGATGTTGTTGATGCGTCTGGGTTAACGGGTGTTGCCTATGGTGGACCTCACGGAACAGATTCTCAATCTGGTGACATGCAACACGGATTTGATTCACACAATTAGAAGTAAAGGAAATAAGGGCACGATTTAAGGGGAAAAACCGCGGAGGAGAGCTTACATGTCGCTTTTTTGCTGTATTCCTAAAAGCCAAAGAACAGCTTCTTTTTTATAACGTCTGTCTCCTCGGGAGTTTATGCGAATAGCTGGGAGTTTTCCTCGCTTGCCCCATCTCTTGATGGTGAGAGGACTTACTCGTAAAACCTGCGCAACTTCTTTCACTGTTAAAAGATCTGGAAGGTTATTGATTGATAGTGTTTGATCAGACATAGGCGTGAGACTAATTCTTTGTTAGTCTATCTGTCTATTAAGGTACCAAACTATAACAACTCTGTCAATAGGAAAATGAATTTTTTTATAAAGAAACGGCGAAAAGAGGATACTTAACCAAGATTTGGTTTACTAGGGGTAAGATTTGCTCCGTTGAACATAAATCCAATAACCGGACCGGTAGATCCAGGAATTGGAATAATATCATACGAATTGGTTGACTGATTATAGAGAGCTTGTCCCGCTACTTCTATAAGAGTGGCTGTGAGATGCTCTACTCCTACTGGTCTGCCGGCAAGAACTTGTTGAGATGGCCAAATGGTACTCATTTTATCAACAATACTGGTAGGGTCTGAAATAATTGGCACATGTGCATTTTCTCTGTCTCTCCAGTCGACCATTTCTACTGGGTTTTGGACAGTTTTATGCTGCCAAGGGCCATGTGGCGTGGTTCGGTAGCTATATGCTATTTCTCCTCCATTAGTCCTTAAAACAATTTCTGCTCCTTTGGGGAAGGTGCTTGCATCAATTGTAGCAGTCGTTGTGCCAGCCTCAAATTGGGTTCTGAGCTGTGCCATTTCTTTGCTTAGTGCTCCATCTGGGTTTTGTGTCATAGTTGGTTCAGGTGTTGTAGGTCCGCCATTTGTAGCTGAAGGACTACTATTGGGATTTCTTCGTCCTCCTAGGCCACAGGCTGTTAAAAAGAGTGCCAGAGATCCAAACCCCAAAAGTGCCAAGGCTTCACGTCTTGTTTTGCCTTGATCCATGAGACTTTGGAGTTCTGTCCAAAGAGATTTTTCTGTATTTGCCATACCGCAGAGGAATATATCACAGTTTTGTAAGAAATGCAAATGCATGAGCAATTTATATTGACAGGGAAAGCTAAAGCAATTTATACTAAAAACTAATGGGTGAGCTTCTTACAGCATCTCCTGATTCTCAACCTTCCCAGGGGAACGCCTCTCTTCGCTCGGGAATTGAAAGATGGCGAACAGCAGTTCATTCGTCCAAAATCCCAACTCCCCTTGGGACTCCTGTTTCTTTTACAAAAAAACATCTTCTTTCCTCTCAGATGGCAACTATTATAGTAACGCTGACTCGGGCAGGGGACGTGACCGCTACTGTCTTTGATAGTCCCTATGGGAAAACAGCCGTGCTTTGGGAAGGGTCAACCCCTTCTGTTTTGCAGGTTACTCATTTGCCACTAGGTGAGGATAGAGAAGGAAAAATAAAGGCAACGATTCCTGCAGATAGGCAGGTAGCTGTTGTTGAAGGAACAGATCTGGCTCATAAGCCAGAAGCACTTGTCACGTGGTTGGCAGGATTTATGATAGGTCCAGATTCAGAACAACCATCCAATTCAGAACCTGTTGCTTTACGAAGAGAGCGTCCCAGTCGTGCTCCTGCTCGCAAAAGAGGGAGGCCAAAAAAAATGCCACAAGCATCTTAATTTTTTGCTGATCTTGTTGCTGGTGCTAAATCAGGATAAAAATTAAGCCGTCTTAAGCCCAAAAATCCTATGGGAATTCCACCTCGCTGGTTGAGTTCAAAGCCGGTTGCGAGTGCACGTTCTTCAAAGTCAGTAAATTGACGAATAATTTCAATCATACCGCCAATCAGAGGAATGATTATCGCCTCAAACTCCTGGCCTTCGGGAGTTCTTTGTCTGCCTATATTGAGAGGAGTTTTTACTTCTTTTTTAAAAAAAGGAAGCGAAACGGTGCCTATTCCAAATTCTGTGACTAAAGCCATGAGGGAAATTATACTAAACCAAGAACCATCTGACAATAACAATGAGGGAGTCCTATAAAAAAAGATATCCCAAACATATCCACAAATTCTTCATAATTTTTGACAGACCTGTAGTAATCTGTTCTTGAAACAAAGGTTGGGGTAATGGAATGAAGGCTTCAGGAAAATAAAACAGCTCTTTTCATGGAGTTTCCCATAAAAAAATCAGGTATAAAAGTTACCTCTTATACCTGATTCCTAAACGTTCTGGAAATTCCAGATTGTTTCAAACTTATTTAAGCTCGACGGTTCCGCCTGCTGCTTCAAGTTTGGTTTTTGCTTCGGTAGCAGTTTCTTTATTTACTGCTGTTAAGACTTCTTTTGGTGCATTATCTGCTAATGCTTTAGCTTCTGTGAGTCCGAGTGTTGGGACTAATTCACGGATAGCTTTAATAACTCCGATTTTGTTTGCTCCTGCGTTTGCGAGAACAACGTTAAATACGGTTTGTTCTTCAGCTGCTTCTGCAGGTGCTGCTCCAGCTGATGCTGGTGCTGCTGCAACTGCCATTGCTGCTGCTGATACTCCAAATTCTTCTTCCAAAGCTTTGACTATCTCAGAAAGTTCTAAGACAGACATTTCTTTTATTGCTGAAATTAATTCGTCTTTTGTTAATTTTGCCATTTTGTTCTCACCTCCTTTGTTACCCTTGTGCTTTTTGTTTTTCAATTGCTGAAAGGGTCATCACAAATTTTTGTAAGTTCCAAGAAAGAGCTCGATGAAGTCCTTGAATTGGAGCATTCATCATGCCAAGCATCTGAGCAATAAGAACTTCACGAGGAGGAAGGGTAGAAAGTTTTACAACTTCTTTGTCAGTTATTACTTTTCCATCTAATAATCCAAATTTGACTTCAGGTTTGTCAAAATCCTTCATTAATTTAGAAAGAACTTTGAGTGGAGCAACAACGTCACCATAAAGGAATAAAGTTCCGGTTGGTTGCTGAAATTTATCTTCCTGGCCTTCAATTCTATCGCCAAGTGCTCTTTTAAGAAGGGTATTTTTTGCAACAGCATATTCAGCTTCTAATGGTCTAACTTCTCTTTTAAACTTTTCAAGCTGTTGGTGGGTAAGACCAGCATAATTGGTGAAAACCATTGCTTTTGCTTTGTTTACTTTGTCAGTAACTTCTGCAACAATGACTTCTTTTTTCTTTCGATTTTGTGATACTGCTGTATTATCTTTGTTCATATAAAAATAAAAAAACACTCTCAAGGAGTGCTTTTGTGCCGCGTATTGCTTCTATCTAGAATCTCTTTACGCGAAATTTTTTGCTCTCCTCGGTAGGATTTTATAGAGTAGTCCTCAACCTACTGTCTTTGGATACAGCTATTATACGATAGGTTTGTACTTTTTGTCAATCAAGCGTGTAGTAATAGGGAATAATTTCCATAGCAGAGGCTCTGGGGGGAGTGACACCATCTTGATGTATGGTCATGCGAAGTGCTCGTGGTCTGTCAGCTCCTCCCATGTGAGAACCTATGGCTGTGATGGTTCTTTCACCAATAAATTCAAGGCTATCAAATGGTTGGTCTGCAAAGACAGTAAAGGGAGGATTTTCTTTTTCTCTTTCCCAAAAAGACAGCAGCTGCAAAAAGATAGCTGCAAAGGCTTGTTGGTCTGTTTCTTGATGGATAATAGCCCTCAGAGAAGCTGGAAATTCTTTTTTTTCATCATGAGTAAAGCGGCCGGGAGAAGTATTGGCAAACAACTCTGCGCCGGCTCCGCCCATAATTTCACTTACCGGAGCACCGTGGCTCCAGACAACAGAAACAAGTCTATTGGCAAACGCCTGTGAAGAAAGCTCGGGAGGCCCTGCTTTTTGTACTGGTTCATGTTGTTGTTCGGTAACAGCCATAGCTGGATTATATACCTGAGAAAAGTAATTGCAAGGAGTGGTTAGACTATATTTTGTTGTTGGCCGGGAAGATCGTAAAATTTGGTAAGAATATCTGTCTGTGGGGTTCCAGCTGGTGCTGCACCATTACTGACAAGGACGATTCTTGTAATATAATTTGTGGTAATTATGCGTGTCTCATACGAATCGTCTGCAGCATAAAAAGCAAATTGTAGGCCTGTTGCCAAGGGGCAATGTCTGCCTAGTGTTGTCCTTGAATTATCTCTTCCTGAAGTTATTTCCCAGTAGGGAAGTCCCATTTTGGATTTAGCCAATTGGAATCTATAAATATTTTCAGAATTAGTTTGAGCATAAATAGTTGTAAATTGCTGTGCAAACGGGTCTTCTTGGGCTCTTTTTTCTAGGGCATCGAAATTAATTGCTAGGTTTGGCGCTTCTTGTACTGTCCACTCGGCTCCCCAAAATGCGCCAACTTTCACTGGACGATATGCTGGTTGAAGTTTATGGGTTTCATAGGTATCAAAGAATTGTTCTGTCATAGATGTATTATAAAAAAGTTTGTTCCTCTGTCAACGAGATTGAGGCTGTATTTCTTATAGCGTCCTGGAGTATATCACAAAAAAGCCTCATAGTAAAATTAGCCTCGAAATTGCAGGGGAGACGGCTGAAATGATTTAAACTGATTTTTTATTGATATGTATGCGGCAATTGAGAAAAAATATTTTTTATAAACAATGGTGAATAGTTGATACAAAAAACAAGTCAAAAAAAGTTTTTAAAATTTTGAATTTTTTCTTTTTTACGATTGCAGAAATTTGTTACTCAATTTAAGGGGTTTTCTAAAAATTGCCAAAAATTTGGGTGTAATTTATATTCATTAGCTTTCTTGGTCATTTCCTAAAGATCCGTGGTATTGATTATCCATTGCTACTACTTCGTCTCCAATTCGGGGTATATGAATCGTTGCTCCTCCATCAAGATGAGTGCTAAATGGATCTGGTTTACTATCTTGAGAAGGGTAAAGAACAGATAAGGGGACTTCTTGTCCTTTTTCAGAGGGAGTATGGGGAGAAAATCGTTCTGCCATTGTTTTATTTTTGCATAAATTCGTAAAAATACAATAAGAAAATAGAAATATTTTGTTGAGAGTGCTATTACCTTTTGCATTGTGATAGCTATGTTGATATAATCCTCAACAATTAAGGGGTTTTATGTCAAGAAGTGTTGAACGGACATGGAGGCACGCAAGAATAACTGGTTCAAAGCCTGGCGTGCTTGATTTAATTGCAAATTATCAAAGGGTATATCTTGTTGATGCCCAATATCCTGTTTTTCGGGAGAGTCTTAATGAAGCCGTTCCTTTAACTCCGCCTGCAACCCTCGCAGATTACGCACCTTTTATTTTCTCTCAAAAGAGCCCGGTTGAATCATCAGGGTATTTTAGAAATCTTTATCAGTATGTCGTTGCCCGGGACGGAATTAGTGAGCTTGAAGGTCAAGTAAAAGGCAGACAATTTGCTGGAAAGTTTTTACATCCTTTTGAGCAAAAAGAATTGGAAATTAATAAAGCGCGCGCTGAGGGTGCAACTCTTGAGATCGATGATCCCACAATGGAAAAGTTAGCAATTATTCAACATTTATCTGAGATTCCTTTGCCACTGACACAGGAGGCGCGAGCAGAAATTGTTGGGTTGTTTGAGGTTCCGCAAAATCAAATGGATCTTGCCTTTCAGTTTGCACTTATGGATATGGGAATATTAGGAGATGAGGTTTTCCCTTTGGACATTGAAAAAAAATATCATTATTCTCCTCAAGTTGGGAAAACATTTCGACATGCGGGGACGGTAGTTCAAACAGCAATGTATGATTATCTTCATCCGTGTTTGGATGCTATGTTTGGGTGGCAACAAGGCCAAAAAGATACTCCTGCAGTTGATTTACCTGAAAATACCTTTTTTGCAAATACAATTGCAACCGTTCTCTCTCTCAGAACAAATTACATGCTTCCTTCAAATTTTGCTCAAGTATTGCGAGCTCACTTTGTTCCTCATATGGATGAGGATTTTATTGAGCGGCTCATTACTTTACAAAGTGAATTTTTTGTAACACGTTTTGCCGGATTGTTGGAAACAAAAGACACAAAAGGTTCAAAGCCATATGCGCTTGTTGAAGATTCATATGCAAACGGAAAAGACGCTGCTTTGTTTGATGAATTAGCAGTAGCTCATGGTGATGATGAGCCTGGTGTTGCTTTGCCTACGCTAACCGAACAAATAACTACTGATTATAATACCATCACCTTTAAACTTCTTAAAAAACCTCCGGTGAGCCTTGAGGTTAATGACGGCCAAATTGCAACAATTGATGTGGGAGTTGTGCATGATAATTTTATTGATATGGTTGTTATCTCTCCTGATGGCGCTGCCTTTGCTCTTCAAATTGATGAACGCGGGAGAATTATGGGGATTCCTCAACCATATAGTGAAAATGGAGAAAAGGTTGCAACATACGTGTTGGGCATCGTTACTAATTTTTTTATGGATAACAAGTGGGTAAAACGACCACGGGAAAGAAGAGTGACAGAAGATTCTTCTCCAAAAATGGTTCAGGGAAATACCAACCTAGCTAGGGCTGTTGATAGGCGACCAACACAGCCACCAGCGTCTCGTCCAAACCATGAGGAGAGAAAGCGAATGTATGAAGCCGAGCATGCCGATAGAGCTCAAGAAGATGATAGGCAGGAGCCAGCAGTTGTCCTAGATCAACGGGCACGATTTTTAGAGCGAATGGGATTAAGTGCTCCAATGGCACAGGAAGAGGTGGCTCAAAGAGGATTTAAATTGCGTTTTCCGGCAGAAGCAGTAAAACGAATTAGAAAAGAATCTCCAGAGCTGGAACATGTAGTAAGAAGTGCTTTGGCTAAGATACGTGAGGAAATAAAGGCAAGTCCTGCAGGAAAATCAGGGAAACTTCTTCCAGTAGAAACACGGGATGGATATTGGAGAATTAAATTTGAAGGAGAAGAAGGAAGATTTAGAATTTTTCTTCACGAAGATGGAAATGGCGGATTAGTAGTGGATAGTATTGAGCGTCGAGTAGATACAACTTACGGAAGAAGATTTTTAGATAACTAGTTATTTACTGACTTGAACTTTTACTCCCAGAGACATGGTGGATTTAAGAGTAACGTTTCTGATATTTTTTGATCCCACAGTTGCAATTGCAGCTGAGATATTTTGAGAGAGTTTATCTTTTCCAAATGAAAGTTTTCCAACTACTAAGTGCAAAACTGGTGCTTTTGCTTCTGTTTTGAAGGTCATGTGGCCACCTTCATATTGTTTTGCTACTTCTTCTGGTTTTGGGGTAACAGTTCCATTTTTTGGATTTGGCATCAATCCCTTTGGTCCAAGAATTTTTGCTACTTTTGCTAGTTTTGGCATGGCGTCTGGTGTTGCAATCAATACATCAAAATTAATTTTTCCAGATTCAATTTCTTTCAACAGTGCTTCTGCACCTTCTGCGTCTTTACTTGGTGCAAGCACAGCAACTCGAGTGGATTTGCCGGTTCCATGTGGAAGATTCATGCCTCCAGAAACAGGGCCAAGGGTATTAATATGAAGCTCAACGGTTTCGTCAAAGGTTGCCATGTGAGTGTCTTCTACCAAAGAAAGTGCGTCTGAAAGGGAATATGTTTTATTTTTTTCAACTTTTGTTACAAAACCCTGGTATTTTTTTGATCTGGTACGAGCAACCGTCTTTTTTGTGGATTTTTTTGACTTTGTTGATTTTTGCTCTGTTTGAGCTTCTTCAACCATTGGTGTTTCTTCTGATGGTGCAACTTTAATTTTTCCCATTATTCTACTTTTACCCCCATGCTTCTTGCTGTTCCGGCAACAATTTTTACTGCTGCATCTAAATCATTTGCGTTTAAATCTTCCATTTTTGCCTCAGCAATCTTTTTTGCCTGATCCAGAGTAAGGGTTCCAACAATATCTTTGTTTGGTCTGCCTGAGCCGCCCCTGCCAATTGCTTTTTTAATCATTTCTGCAACTGGTGGTTTTTTTGTAATAAAGGAAAAGGTTCTATCTTCATACACAGTAATAACAACTGGGAGGATATTGCCTCTTTGATCTGCTGTTTTGTCATTGAAAGCCTTCACAAAGTCCATGATAGGGAGTCCATGCTGACCAAGTGCTGGTCCAACGGGTGGTGCTGGAGTAGCAGCTCCTGCTGGAACGTTTAATTTAATAAATGTTTTAATTTTTTTTGCCATATGTTTAGATCTTAGCTACTTGTAAGAAATCAAGCTCAACGGGTGTTTCTCGTCCGAAAATACTGACCAAAACTCTGACTTTGCCTTTTGCATCGTCAATACTTTCAATTGTTCCAAGGAAATCTGCAAATGGGCCATCAACAATCTTAACAGCTTCTCCCATACTGAACGCTGTTTTGTAGAGAGGTTCTTCCAGCTTCATAAACTTCTGAATAGCTTCTACTTCTTTTTCTGAAATTGGAGTTGGTTTGTTGCCTGCGCCAATAAATGCGGTAACGCCTGGAGTTGTTCTGACTAAGAGCCAGGATTCATCAGTTAACACCATTTTTACCAAAACATATCCTGGAAAGATTTTTTCCTGGATTAATGATTTTTTGCCTTGAGATACTTTGGTAACTTCTCGAGTAGGAACGATAATGTCAAACACCTTGTCTTCAAAACCCATGGTTTCTGCTCTTTGTCTGAGAGCTTTTGACACTTTATTTTCATGTCCTGAATAAGTGTGTACGATAAACCACTTTGCATCAGCTGGTGCTTGCATTGGTTGTTGTTGTGTTGTTGTATCCATATATATTATTTTAAGACAAATTGGAGGAGTTTGGTAAATATAAAGTCGAGTCCACCGATATACAGACCGACAATGACACTTACTGCGATAACCACCAATGTCAACCGAATTACTTCTTGCCGTGGCGGCCATGTCACTTTATTAAGTTCCATGCGGGTTTCTTCAAAAAAGGACACTGGTGTTGCCATACAGAAATAAACGGTCTTTGTATTTTAACAGATGGTAATTCACATGTAAAGAGCCACACATGGCGCTGTCTGTCTTGAAAGTGTTTGAAAAATAGAGGAAATTAAGGTATCATATGTGAGTTATGGCAAAGATTAGAAAAGCTGTTATTCCTGCTGCCGGATTTGGCACGCGATTTCTCCCACAGACAAAAGCAATGCCCAAAGAAATGCTTCCAATTGTTGATAAGCCTGTGATTCAGTATGTGGTAGAGGAAGCAGTTGCATCAGGGATTGAAGATGTGGTGATTGTTACCGGAGCACTTAAAAGAGCAATTGAGGACCATTTTGACAAAACAAATGCAGAACTTATTGAAAACCTTAAAGCAGGTGGTAAAGATAAGCTTATTGAAGAAACAAATAAAATTTCAGAAATGGCTAATTTTGTCTATGTCAGACAAAAAGGCCCTTACGGGAATGGAACTCCGGTTTTGGCTGCTGAGTCTGTTATAGAGGACGAGCCATTTGCTGTTTTATGGGGAGACGAATTTATTTATAGTAAGCCACCACGACTGGCTCAAATGATTGAGGTCTACAATAAATATGGCGGAATTGTTATTTCTGGAGTCAGAATTGAGAAGAAAGAAGATCTCAAGAGATATGGAATAGCAGATATTTCACCAGTTGTTGATGAAACAAAAGTCTTTAAGGTTAATTCAATTGTTGAAAAACCAGATCCTCAGACTGCACCAAGTAATTTAGCAACTCATGGAGCCTATATTTTGCCTCCAGAAATTTTTGGTGCATTAAAGCGAATTCAAC
The DNA here is from genome assembly GCA_035715145.1 of Patescibacteria group bacterium. Lineage (GTDB taxonomy): Bacteria > Patescibacteriota > Microgenomatia > Levybacterales > UBA12049 > DASTLH01. The sequence goes on along the minus strand of DASTLH010000033.1, from coordinate 40,242 downwards.
CAGGAAAGGGTGGAGAAATTTGGCTGATTGATGCTATTAACCTCCTTGCTTCAGAAGGAATGCCAGTCTATGCAGTTGAGATAGAAAACGGTAAGTATTTTGATACAGGCAATAAGCTTGAATATATGAAAACAGTTGTTGAGTTAGCCCTTGAGCACCCTGACATGAATGGAGACTTCAGAGCATTCCTCAAAGATTTAGATTTATAACGGTTGCTGTAGTTTTGCTCTATTCATTTTATGGGTGGCTCTATGAGACAATTTATCACTCCTAAAAAAATTATATTAGCCATCATCTCTGTACTTCTTTTTATTGCCTTTGTTCAGTTTTCCTACATAGTCCACAAAAATGTGTTTACCCAATTTGATTTTGATACAACAGTGAGAATTCAAAATCATTTTTCTCATAAGTGGGATAGTGCATTTTCTTTGTTGAGTTTGATAGGGAGTTTGGAAGTTGTTGCAGTTGTTTTGGCAGTAATTTTATTTTTTAGAAAAAAAATACGTGGAATTATTATCTTTCTTCTTTTAGGGTTTTTCCATCTTTTTGAATTATATGGAAAAGCGTTTGTAAATCATCCGGGTCCACCGTATATGTTTTTTAGAAATAATCTGCCATTTGAAATGCCAAGTAGTTATGTCAGACCGGGGTCTTCCTATCCCTCTGGACACAGTGCCAGAGCACTCTTTTTGACGACAATTATATTTTTCATGGTTATAAAATCAAAGAAATTGAATATACCACAAAAAGTACTCATAACAGGGGTTTTAGTATTATATAATATAGCTATGCTTTCTAGCAGAATTTACCTTGGAGAACATTGGGCAACCGATGTTATCGGCGGATCGCTTCTTGGATTTTCTTTTGGTATTTTTGGCGCAATTTTCCTCTAACTTCTTGCGTTTGTTGCCTGAGTCTTCTATTCTTATAATATGGTTACAGAAGCGCCACCACAGGCTGGTTCATTTAGGCGAGAAGAACGACGAGAAATTAATTTACTGACTCGCCACCCCCAGAAACTTGTTGCAACACAGCAGGCAATTTTGACAATGCGTCAGGCAATGAGAGAAACACCTGATATTAGCTGGAGTGCTTTGCAAGAAAAACTTCCTTCACCAGTAATTGATAGCGCGCCAGTTGTTTTGGAAGAAACATTTCAAAGATTTTCTGATAATAGACAGGCAACTACCCAATGGTCTCAACGGTACGCCGACAGTGCAACAAAAACCCAGACGATGACAGACATAAAAGAAGCGTTATTTATGCAGGATGATATTTCAATAGGAGATATTCAGTTTGGAGAAGATTATTGTGTTATTTCTCTTAGTTATCCAGAGCTTCAAAAGTATTGGGCTGCTTTGGAAGAAAGAGAGGGGATTCTTCATGCAGAGGACGAAAATGTGTGGGGTTTTGCCTCTGCTGCAAGTGTACTCCGGGGAGATAGAGGGGTTTGTCCGGTAGTTTTTGTGGTAAGTCAGATTGATGGGAGAGACTTTGGAGATCAAAGTTTTGCTGAACGGATAGTTCCTCAGATTGGTACTCATGAAGTAGAACATGGAAAAGCAAACGCATATTACTTTCGTGAGGAGACCAATCGTTCGGCCTCTGACGGAACGGTAGTTGAGTCAGTGGCAGAAGATGCTGCAGAAAAAACGGTAGAAATGGTGAGAAATGGTGAGTCAGTACTTACCAGGGACGAACAAAATACTCTTCTCAGACAGGTGATCAAGCGGACAGCTAAAAATGTCTTGAGTGAGTTGGAAGTAAATATGCTTAAAGAATTTTTGGCTGATGGGGCATCGGGAAGACTTTCAAATCCTTCAATGTTTCTCCAAATTCAAGGAAATGTTGACGTTATTCCTGAGAGTGGAGAGAGACGATTTTACGCAAAAATTGGGAGAGATATTTTAGAGGGATATCTTCAAGGACTTCGCTTAGCTCAACGACAAGGAAAAATTACAGGAAGACAATATGCCAGCTTTGCTCTTGAAGTTGAGTATGCCCAGGCAGTTTTTTCTCAAAAAATACAAGCAGCAACAGAATTAGTAAAAAGATTGTGGGATAGTTATTCTGGTAAACAAAACCAACAGGAATTATTTATTAGTTCGTTGTATGCAATCCCTCCTGGACAATGGTGGAAAATTGAATATTTTCTCCATGGAGATGTATCTGACCCAAAAAACCTTGCTCAAGCAGAAGTTGCAGCACGGGAATGGAGACAAACATATGTAACTCAAGCGCATATTTCAGAAACAGCAGAGGTTGGGGTGTTACAACGGGTTGTAGAACCTCTTTTAGAAGAACGATATTCTTCAGAGTTTGATACAGAACAACAAGCAATGAATCAAGAAATGACTGATGCACTTGTCGTGTGGCAAAAAGATTGGAATCGTACAGACGTAATGGATTTTGCTCTTAACTCCTATATGAGACGATACCGAACAATTGCCCAAAAGGTGTTTGGGATAGAAAGTCAGATTGTTTCTCATATAAATTTTGGAAAAATTTCTGATGTAAGGAGAAAAGAAGTGATAGTTGAAATGGTTCAGGAGTACATGCGGCATCATTTTGCTTTTGAAGATTTAGCTTTTTCAGCAATGGAAGGACATCTTCTCAATCAAAGAGAAAAAGGGGAAATGGGCGATACCCAGCTAACAGCGTTTGCTGAAGGCTTTGAGAAACAATGGCAACAGTGGTATTACGGAATGCTGGGAGATGTTTTTCAAGCAGAAACTCCTTCACCGGAGTCAGTTGATACTGAATGGGATTGGGAAGAAGAAAGTGAAAATGCAGGAGAAATTTTAGATAGTTTAGACAGGGAAGATTTTGAGATACCTTCATTTTCTGATACAGAACCGTTTGCAAGAGAACAATCAAGAATTGACAGATTTTGGAGAAGACTTATTTCTGGTTCTGATGCAGAGGAAGAGCAACTGTAAAGGTTGATCCTTTTCCTTTTTTACTTTTTACCGTGATTGTTCCATTGTGCTTGTGAATAATTTCTTTTGAAATATACAGCCCCATTCCTAGTCCCGAATTTTGTGAATTGTTGTCTTTTATCTGGTAGAATCGGTCAAAAATTCTCGCGAGGTTTTTTTTATCAATTCCCATTCCCATATCTTCTACAGAAATAAATACATGTTTTTTTGTTTTACTGATATGCACTATGATTTTTTTAGCATCAGGAGAATACTTAACAGCATTTGTCAGAAGATTCATGATAACTTGTCCGAGACGTTCTTTATCTGCCATGACTGTTGCATGAGTTTGACCATGAATTTCAATTGCATGTCCGGTAAATATGGGGTCCATATCCGTCACAATCATTTTAATAAAAGGGTCTATTGCAACTTCTTCAAAATTAAAAGCGATTTTACCCAGCTGAATTCTGCTTACATCAAGTAAATCTTTAATAAGATGAGTTAAATTATTAATTTGTGTATTCATTCGTGAAAGGTACAGGCTCGTTTTTTTATCTTTTCCGGCAAATTGTTGTTCTAAAACCTCTGTGTACACTTTAAGACTGGTAAGAGGAGTTTTTAACTCATGGCTTGCTGTTGAAATAAATTCATCTCGTTTAATAATTGCTTCCTGAGCATTGTCATAAAGCATAGAATGTTCAATGGCAAGACTTGCTCTGGCGGCAAGTTCTTCTGCAATAGAAAGTTCTGCTTGAGAGAAATGATGAGTATCGTTTGTTGAAACAAACTGGATAATTCCAATAGTTTTTTTCTCTACAATAAGTGGAATAATCATCAGGGATGTCATGTGAATTTTTTTGACAAATTGAAGGCCTCGTTTATTTTTTATAAGTTTTTTAAGAAAGCTGTTGGTAATAAACGGATAGATTTCTGATTCTCCGGTTTTTAAGACGTGAAGTGGCCCTTGCTCATCTCCGATATTGGAGTAGTAATTTCTTCCGAATTTTTTAGCTGCTGCCACCAGTTTTTTATTTGAATGAGCAAAAACAATTTGTTGTAATTTCCCGTTGGGTTTGAGTATCTCTACCGTGCACCAGTCAGCCATTCTTGGAACAGAAAGTTCTCCAACTTTTTTAAGAGTAATTTTATAATCAAGAGATGATGCCAAAAGCTGACTTGCTTCTGAAAGGAAAAAAATAATGTCTTCAGTGTATTTCCGTTTTATATCAATTTCTTGAAGAGATCTGGCAATCCAAAATGTAAGCAACGAAAACATAATAATTGTTCCAGATACCAAAAGGTAAAATCGTTCATTGCTGTCATACCAACCCAGTTTATATCCTTCTAGAATAATCCAGCCAAGAGAAATAGGCATTAAATATACAGCTGCAAGAAATCGTCTTGCAGTAAAGCCGCTTGCATCTGAGTTGGTAAGGGGAGTAATAATTCCTTCATTTGGTTTGGTAAGAAGAAGGGCCACAACAATTAAGTTGAGACAAAAAGTTGTGGAAATTGCAATTTGCGAAGCGGTCCCTCTATTAAAAACAAATTCACTGCCATACAGGTAATTCAGATTGCTTGGGAGAAGAATGAGCCCCACACCAATAGCACTAATTTGGCCAATTTTTGAATATTTCCCGCCAATATTTAAGAAAAAAAGACTCATTGTCGAAAAAAACATGAGCAAAGTTAGATTGAGTGGGGAGTGAATAGGAAAGCTTGTGAGCGTTTTATCAAGATGAAAAAGAAAGCTGACGGGTGTAGGAAGTGTGGTTATGATACTAAAAAGATTAAAAACAGAAATAAAAAATGGGACACTAGTAAAAAAAAGAATTGTATGAGATAGCAAACGGTTGGTTTTTTTAACGTGGAGAAGAAGAATTGATATAGAAATAAATACTAAATCGATTGCTGTAACAACCCCCATCGGAGGGTTTGGTAAAAACAGCATCTTTATATTTGATAGTCCGCTTATTGCTCCGGCAAGAGTAGTATTGGCAATAATAAAAGTAATGAATGCAAGTGCAGATGAAAACCTCTTGAGAATATTAATAATGTCGGCACTCAGAAGCGGGTGTATTTTCCAAAGCTCTAGATTTCTATTTGGAAAAAAAGAAATTCTTTTTCTTGTCGTTTCCATGAAAGTCAACACATTGTAGGCCGTTTAACACAAGAAGGCAAGTTTTTATGGTTTGAAGGAGGCAATAACTGCTCTGGTTTCTTCAGAAATACCAGCTTGTTCCCAATACTGGATTCTGTAGGCATAACTTCCTGAAAGGAAATAGAGATATTCTGTTGGATAGGAGCCTTGTAAAAAATTATTATATTTTATAGCTGAAAAGCCATTGAATGTGACTGCTTGTTTGGTTGCATTCTTGGGGTAATTCAAATCATATTGAGAAATCCAGGTCTGAATATCTGAAGCGTTATGTCTGTCCAGTACGTTTACCACAATTGTTGCTTGAGTCATTGTTTGTCCATTGAGTGTTGTATTATTTGTCAGATCTATTCCACTTTTTACATCAGTTGGCGCTTGTTTTTGGATATCTGGGCCATAGGTTTTTCTGAAAATCCAAGAGAAAGGATAAGAGATAGAATACCCTAAATAGGTGTCTTTATAGATGTGTTGTGCAGGAGTTGGGGTGGGAGTTTTTGTTTGAGTAGGTGAAAGAAGGGAACGCTCAGGGGTTGGAGTTGGAGTGGAAGTTGGGATAACAGAAGGAGTTGGTGTTGCAACTGGTGTAACTGTAAAAAGAGAGGAGAGAGTTTTATTGTTCTGTTTTGCGAGGAAATATCCTCCTGTTCCAAGAGCTACTACAATAATAAGGACTACAAAAAATATTTTCAAAAATGATTTTGATGTACCGCGAGGGGCTTCTTGGATACTGTTGGCAATTTCTTGTTCTGTAATAAGTTCTTGCTGATCCATACAATTATTATCTCACACCTTTAAAAAAACAGCAAAATTACCGAAAGGAAAAAATAAGTCCAATATAGGCAATTGCTAGGCCCAGAGATAAAACAGCAAGAGCAATGGCAATCATGCGAAATCGTGCATAGCGAGAATCTAATTGATTGGTTTTCATATTTCCTCTGATTTGCTATCTCCCCATCGAGTCATTGCATTAAAAATTGACTTTAAAGAGAGACCTTTTTCGGTAAGGGTATACTCAACGTGAAGGGGAACTTCTGCAAATACTTTTTTATTAATAATGCCTTCTGTTTCTAATTCTTGTAGCCTTAAAGAAAGGGTTTTTGGACTAATACCAACAAGAGCACGTTCTAATTCTCCAAAGCGTTTTTTCCCTTCAAAGAGATTATGAAGTAAAAGCATGGTCCATTTACTCCCAATAATTTTAAGGGTTTTTGAAACACCGCAGTGATCACAGCCGTTTGTATTAACTTGCTTCATTTTATGTAAGTACTTTACAAATTAAAGTAACTAGTGCTAGTATAGCAAATAGAGAAGGAAAAGCAAGTATTTTTTTTGATATTTTGTTTACCTTAAAAGGAGGTGAAAAAATGAAAGATTTTAATCATATTCCAGACGATTCAATTATCCAAAAAACAATTGATGCACTCAAAGAAAATGGTATGGAAGCAGAAGTTGTTGCAAGTGGTGAAGAAGCAAAAGAAAAAGTTCTCTCTCTTATTCCAGAACATGCAGAGGTAATGAACATGACTTCGATAACTCTTGATAGCATTGGTTTAAGTGAGGAAATTATGGAGTCTGGAAAATATATAGCAATCAAAAAACAATTGATGGCTATGGATCGAGAAACACAAGCACGAGAAATGCAAAAATTAGGAACAGCTCCTGAGTATGCAGTTGGAAGTGCTCACGCAGTGACAACAGACGGTCATGTGTTTATTGCATCAAATACGGGAAGTCAACTTCCTGCATATGTATACGCAGCCGGAAAAGTCATATGGGTAATAGGTGCACAAAAAATTGTTGAAAACGATGAGCAGGCAAAAGAAAGAGTGTATGACTATGTCTTGCCAAAAGAATCAGTGAGAGCAAGAAAAGCATATGGTCTTCCAGATACTTTTAATAGCTTTGTCAGTAAGCTTCTTGTGGTCAATCGAGAGGTTGTTCCTCAACGAATTCACATAATTTTTGTCAAAGAATCATTGGGATTCTAAAAAGAAAGCACTTGGGTTTTAAAGAAATTTATTCTTGGAATTCAAGTGTTTTTTTGTGGGGAATTATTTTTTCTCAAAATTGGAAAATTCTTCTACACAGGTATTCCCCTGACAAGCAGTACAACTGTATTGATAATTTCCTAAAACTGCAGCTTTGTGAATTGCATCTGATAACCACCAATTGAGAGCTGCTGTTTCTGAATTGATTGCAATAATATTTTCTGTGTTCCAATATGGCAAACTTCTCTCATACATTCCTTTATGGAGGTTCCCGGTAACATAAATTTCATTTTGTGCCTCTGGTGCGCGATTTGTTGCGAGTGTGCACAATTGGTCATTTTTTTGAAATGGAGCAAGGCCAACTTGTTGACGATACTCGTTTACCAGAGAAAAAAGAACGTCTGCATTCAGTGTTGCAGAGTTTGTTGCCGGAGGAAAATAATTTGCAGAGGGAGGAGTAATATGATTTTGTTGAGGTTCGCCAATAAAGGAATTATTAGACGAGGAGCTAATAGGAACAGGTGAGTAGGAGGGAGTTGGAGTGGGAAGAGTGTCAGCCTGGACTGAAAAAGAGGAAACAAGAGAAAAGAGAATAAACACCAAAAAAAATGCAATAAATAAAGGAATGCCGTGCTGGTGAAGAGGATTTTGTGAGAGTTGCCTAAGACTCTTTTTTTGTCTTCCCATAAGGAGAGTCTTTTATATCAGAAACACTAGGGGTAATGCAAATTCTATCTTGCGTAAAGTTTTTGAAGAACCTATTTGATATATGTATTTTCTATTGTATTATAGTGCAATGCCTATGGCCCTTAAAAAATCTTCACAATATATCCCAGAACGATCTTTTTCGAGCAAATTATTTTCAGCAGGAATTGGATTTTTTATTTGCTTTATTTTTTTTATCAACTTGTGGGTATTTGTAACAAATCCTTTTCATTCTCTAAATATTATTCAACAACCATTTTCAACAACAATTAAAAACAATCAAATTGTTTTACATCAGAATTACTCATTACATGTTGTTACTAATCCAATTTTAAGAGCATTCGCTTATTACAAATCAGCTGCACATATTATTGCTAATGTCTATTTGGGAAGTCCCAAAACACTTTCGTTAACAGAATCAGGGATTATTGCAGAAATCCATCAATTACGATTTAACCCTTCTTTTCCTTATCTTATTTCTGGAGATCATTTTGTCGTTTTTTATCCAAGAAATCTTGGGATTTTTTATGCATCGACACTTGATTCGTCCACGGCGTTAAATAAAAATGATTGGGAAAATAGACAGAGAATTTTCCTTCAGTCTACAGCCTATGCTTTGGATACCTTTTCCAAGCTTCACAATACAACAACAACAATCGTGCCAATAGGATCAACAGAGGTTGTCCCAATTAATATTTTTACTTATCCCTCTGATTCTCTCTACGGCGTTTTATACGCCTTGTCTCAATTGCAGCAATCAGGGTCTGATGTTTATCCACTTAAAACACAAGAGGCAGCTAAGAAACTTCTTTTGTCTTATCATAAAAATTTGGAAGAATTACTTTTAGTTTATAGAAAAACAGTATACGATCAAAAAACTGGTCTTATCAAAAAATCAATTCATCTTTCTAGTGCGCGTGATGCCGCAATTAGACAAAGTTCATTTTATGATAATGTCATTTACTGGAAAACGTTATCTCTTGCAAGCAACTTAGGAATAATTTCCATTCCTCAGGACGATCTAGATAGACTCAAACAGAGAATTATCCAAGCATTCTGGTATGAAAAAGGGGGATATTTTATCGATGACTTATCAAGTGACTCTCTTTCTGCTCACAGCTATTCGTCTGATTGGTTGATAGGAGTCTCTACTGGATTTTTTGATTTAAGTAATCAAATGGACCAACAATACGTTACGCGGGCAATAACATACATTCAGGAAAATAAAATTGATAAACCATTTGGATTGAAATATCAGAGTGCAACAGATAGGTCAAAGGAATTTTTCTTTGTGAGATACTTTGTCCCATCGTATGGGGAAGATGCTATTTGGAGTCACTGGGGAATGGAATACATTAAAACGCTTGAGTTACTTTATCAGGCTACTCAAAACTCAGCCTATAAACGCGCTGCTAAAGAAAACCTCGATGCTTATGATAGAAATATTGTTGAGTATCGTGGGTATCCGGAAGTGTATACCAGTTCTGGGAAGTTTTTAGAAAATATATTTTATAAGAGTATCCGTCAGACTGGGTGGGTAGTAAATTTTGAAGAAGCAAAGAATATGTACGAGTCTCTCCATTAGAAGTGACAAAGACCTCTATCAGCATTTGGAACAAAGGGGACATCGACAGTTGCTGAGCTATTTTGTTTGGAAAGGGTAACCTGTTTTGGGCTGTACGGGGCACCATATCCACTTGGTGCAACAAGAATGACATTCACAGTAATTGAGCTGGTATCAAGAATTGTTCCAGAAAGAGTAAATGTTCCAGAACTGTCAGTATTGCCAGATACAAAAAGACTATTTTCCGGCTGTTTAAAAAGGGAGGCAGTTGTTGTTCCGTTTGTTATATCGTTCTCTCCCGCATCCCTGATTCCGTTACAATTGGCATCAGCAAAAGAGTGTCCATTTACTGTTATGGTAATGTTTTGGGCAACACTTACTCCAAATGTTCTGGTAATAGGTGCACTGACGTTGCCTGCCTGATCTTTTGCTGCTACTGAAAAGCTGTGAGGACCATTACTTAAATTACTAAAACAGGGACTGACATTATTTGACCAATCAGTCCAGTTAGATGAGTCAAACTGGGTATGAATATATAAGTTGGGATATTGGGAAACGTTGTCTGAAATAACAACGGGAAAACAAACAGAATTGGACGTAATCGTATCTCCATTTGCTGGGCCTGTCATTGAGGTGATAACAGGTGGCATTGTGTCCTGAGCAGCTTTGGTAGGAGTGGGAGTCAGGGTTGGTTGTGTAGTTCTTTGTGTGTATGATGTTGGAGCCTGAGTAGGTTTTTTTTCTGGAGTTGGCGTAGCAGAAGGAAGCGCTGTGAGTTTAAAAAGAGAAGGAAGGGAATTGGCATGAGACATTTGCTTTGTAAAGTAAGCGTGCTGAACTAAGCTTGTTGCGCCTGTCAGAAAGGGGATAAGCACCAGAAGAATTGCCAATACGTTCCAGACTTTTGGCAGTGATTTCCATCTGTGGTGAAGGACTTTCAGATGTTTTATCATTTGGGAGAGTATAGCAGAAAACTGCCAGAAAAACAACCTATAGTGGTGTTTATTCTGATTGGCGGGCAAAAAACAAGAGTCTTTGAAGAATTGTAAAACAATTAAGAATGGTAATAACAAGAATTCCCCAGAATAAAACACCTGTACTGTTGGTGGATACAAAAGCAAGAAAAAGGACATATAAAATGATGATTCGTTCTGTTCGTTGCATCAACCCTTCTGCCGCAGATTTTTGCAACAGAAAGGCAAATTCTCCTCGTGCTCTGATGTAGCTAATAAGAAGGCTCGTGACAATCAGTGGAACAACAATTGTCCAACTGACCAGTCCAGCATAGCCAAAGGCACTCATCAAAAGAGCGTCAGCAATTCTGTCTGTAGTTGAATCAAGAAATCCTCCAAACTTTGTCACTTTTCCTGTTTTTCTGGCAACATATCCATCTATTGCGTCAAAAAGAAAACCTAAGATGCTGACAATACTTAGCCAATAGATATGAAAAATAGCTCCCAGAAAAAAGACCAGAGCACTACTCAGGCTTAAGAGGGTTAGGACTGATGGGTTCCATGACAGGAATGGGTGAGCTATAATACCTATGAGCGGCTGAAGTTGTTGTTTAAATTTACTTATCATGGCGCAAAAAATAAAAATTGATTGTCACACTCATTCTATTCTATCACCAGATGGAGCAATTACCCATGAGCAGTATGCAACAGTTCTAAAAAAAGGAATTTTGGATATGGTGGCAATCACCGATCACCACAGCGTTGAATACGCACAATTTGTCCAGAAAAAATTAGGAGAAAAAATTATTGTGGGAGAAGAAATGTCTACACTTGAAGGACATGTGATTGGGCTCTTTCTTCACAAAACAATTCCCTCCCATCTCTCTTTGGAGGACACCATAGAGGAAATTAAACGCCAGGGCGGATTAGTCTATATTCCTCATGCACTTGATAGTTTACGGCATGGCATTGGCTTGGAAAACGTTATGAAAAGTGCAAATAATATTGATATTTTTGAGGTTTTTAATGCTCGGGTGATTCTTAAAAACCAAAATACTCAGGCAAAAAATGTAGCAGAAAGTATGGGATTTTTAAAGGGATTGGGAAGTGATGCTCATAATAGTCAGGCACTTGGGTATAGCTATGTTACTATTTCTTCTTTCCCGACAAAGCAAACATTTAAAAAAACACTCAGTGATGGAATATTTCATACCCAGTATTTGCCTTTTTCAGCATTTTTTTATCCCAAAATAAATACAATTAGAAAGTATCTTTCATGATGAAACAAAAAAAACTTTTTCTTATTAATTCAAAAGCAAATGAAGGAGATGCAATGAAGCGCTGGCGTGTGATTGCTAAAAAATATAAAACGCTTTCTGAGAATCCTGTTGATATGACTACAATTGCTGATCTGTCAGGATTTATTAAAAATGACAATCCTGATTTAGTGGTAATTATTGGGGGAGACGGAGCAATTAATAGAGTCTGTCAGGCAGTTTCACCTCTTTCAAAAAAGCCACTTTTAGCAATTATCCCTTTGGGGTTTGGAAATGCACTCTCAAAATGTTTTGGGGTAGAAACAGTAGAAAAGGCAGTATCTGTTTTGGAAAAACAGCCAGGAAAAGTTCTTATTGATTTATTTAAAACAACTATTCCTGAAAAACCAATCGGCGTGTTTTCTATGGGAGTTGGATTTGATGCACAGATTGTTCACACAAGAATGTATCACCGGTATATTGGTATGCGTTCGTATATTTTGGCAGCAATACAAAGCTCAATTATGCACACGATGCATAAACTTACTATTACCATAGATCATAAAATTACTTTGTCTAGTACGGCAACCGCTTTAATTATTGCCAATTCACCAACCATTGGGAGAAATTTTATTCTGTCAGAGGATGCAAAATTAGATGATGGATTTTTGGACTGTACACTTTTTTCTTCCCATTATGCCTACTTTACCAATCTTCGTTTGCGAGGGTTTAAACATCCTTTGTATTCTGATGAAAATAAGGTACATTTTAGGGCAAAACATATTACTATTTCAGGAGAACAATTTGCGCAAGTAGATGGAGATCCTGCAATTCATATAAAACCAATTGAGATCGAAATTCTTCCCAAAGCTGTGACATTTTTGCGAAATGACATTGAAAAAATCGAGCTAGAACAAATGCCATTTACGTATGAGTGAGATATTTTTTGCATTGTTATTTTTCCTTCCGGCTGGGGTTTCCAATGTTATGCCGGTGTTTGCCGCCAAGATACCTTTTCTTAAAAAGTTTGATTATCCGGTCGACTCTTATAAAACAATCAAGGGGGTAAGAATTTTGGGAGATCACAAAACCATGAGGGGATTTGTGACAGGAATTATTGGGGGAATGATTGCTCTTTTTGTCGTGCAGCATTTTTTCCATGTATATGACTCAGGTAAAAACCTTTATTTGCTTGGATTTCTTTTGTCGTTTGGAGCGTTGGGTGGAGATAGCGTCAAAAGTTTTTTTAAGCGACAATTTTCTATTGCCTCTGGAGTTTCCTGGGTACCGTTTGATCAACTAGATTACATTTTGGGGGCAATTCTTGCAACTGTCTGGTATTATCCTTTGTCTTTTTATCACTATATGCTTTCTCTTTTTTTGTGGGTAGGAATTCATCTTGTATCAACAAATATTGGCTATATTTTAAAACTTAAGCCTTCACGAATATAATTTTCTTATAGACAATGGCAGAAAAAGTAACAATACGATCAGGTGGGCAGTTCTGTCCATTTATAGAAATTGATACTACTAAAATTCCTCCAGCATTATGTAGAGCACGGGGTTTGACTATTGGCGTTGATAGGGGGGATTTGGTGAGGCCGGTTGGCTGTCCGATGATTGATAAAACAACAGGAAGCTGTCGGGTCAAAAAAGGAGAAACAGTAAGAAGAACGGATACTATATCTTCTGCAATGGAGAGCTAATTTTTTAGTTTATTTTTCAACAACAATTTGTCTAAAAAGATTTTTGGGGTGAAATTCTCTTGCCCTAACTCCTTGAGGGTCAAGAACTTGAATTGCTACATTATAAACAGGGACACCAGTTTGTGTGTGGCCCTCTTGGCTTCCATGATGAGCATGCCCATGCACTACCGCTGCTACATGTCCGTCTGCATCAATAATGTCTTCTAACTGAGAACTTCCAAGCAAATTAAAAAGATCTACCGGCTCACCTTCAAGGGTTTGGGTAATGGGAGCATAATGAACTGCTACGAGTTTTCGTGCGGTAGTTAATTGTGCCAGGGCAATTGCTAGTTTGTCGTTTTCTGCTTCAGATTCAAGCGTTAGGCGTCTATATTCTGGTTCTCCAACCATGGTGTCAGATCTATTTCTCCTCGTCCCAAATCCTCCTCCCATGCCTTTTGTTCCGGCAATTCCAACGCCCTCAATAACGTATGATTGTCCATCTAAAACAATTGCTCCTCCTTCGTCTTGCAAAATTTGGGCAATAGCGTTGGGATTTCCATCATTAAAGTCATGATTTCCTAAAAGTAAAATAACCGGAACGCTAGCTTGAGCAAAGACTTCTGCAGCAGCTTTTGCTGCATCAACTGCTACTTGTGGATTAGTTGGATCTGGGTGGTCAACAATATCTCCTGTCACAATAATTGCATCTGCGTTATCAGACATAACTCGGATAAGTTCTTTATATTGTGCCGGGGAGAAATATTTTGACCTGTCATGCATGATATGCCAATCAGAGGACGTTGCTACGGTAAGAGTGTTGGATGAATCAGGGGTTACTGGTTGTGTTGGTTGGTTTCTCTTTTCTGCCACGAGAGAAATCATACCATAAGGCTTTTAGATAGACAACTTAGTTATCAAGGAGGGTTTCATGGATAGATTCACCGGTTAAAGAACAATAAATTGCCTGAGCGAGCATATGGGCAACCGGCAAGACTGTTTTTTTCTCATGAGGTCGTTGTGGGATAGTATCTGTTGTAAAAAGGCGGACAATGGGTGAATTAGTCAGTTTTTGATCTGCCTGCCCATACATCTGTGCATGAGTAACTGCAGCATACACGTCTATTGCTCCATGATCTATTGCAATCTTTGCTGCATCAGCTAGCGATCCTCCACCGGCAATGACATCATCAACAATCACCGCGTGCGTGCCTTCTACATCTCCCATGAGTGCACTGGTAACTGTTTTGTCTGGGTGTTTGGGGTCTCGAGTTTTGTATGCTGAAGCAGCAGTTGCATCAAGACGTCTGGCGACTCTGTCTGCTCGTTTTCCTCCTCCAGCATCAGGAGAAACAATGGTCATTGGTCTGGGAACGCCAGAGGCAATTGCCGGGACAAGCACATGTTCTCCATATAAATCGTCCCAGGGAGAATTGATAGAACCTTGAATTTGTTGGGCATGTAAATCAACTGTTGTTATCCCGCCAAAGCGTCCTCCTGCGCCAAATTCAATATGCTGTGCTACTGCTGCGGCGCTGATGGGTTCTCTGCTAAAAGATCGTCTGTCTTGCCGGCCATAGCCATAATAGGGAATGACCACATAGATACGTCCAACAGATGCGCGAATGAGGGCGTCCATCATAAGCAAAACCTCAGCCCATGCGTCGTTCACATTGGTTTCTGTTTCTTTATTGAGGCACAAAGATTGGATAATCATCACGTCTCGTCCCCTCACATTTGGTTCAATCACAACCCGTCGTTCTCCTCCTTCATCAAATTTGGTGACTGGTTCTACAACAGGAATAGTGTGTGAAGGGTCAACAAGCTGGGATAGCTCGTGTGCTGTGTCTTTGGCGAGTTGCGGGTGAGAAAGTCCGGTCATGATGACAAGATTGTCAAAGCCATTTCGTCGTTCGCCGTTGGGGGTGAAGAGAGGAGCATCAACTCTTGCAAGTTGTATCGGGGCGCCACCAGTTTCGGGCTGTCTTGGCATCGTATAAATAGTAAAGAAAAGGGGTTACAGTTTCAATAGGAGAAATTATTTTGTTTTTTTCTGATCTGTTTTGGTTTGGACTGTTTGTGGTGGTTGTGATTGGGGTTGGCTTTGTTGTTGTGGTTTATTTTGTGATGGTTGAGATGGCGCTGAAGGTTGTGCGGCAGGTGTGTTTATTTTGGGAGCTGGAGCATTGGTAATGCTGATTTTGGTTTCGACAACTTGGATAGACGTACTTTGAATTATTTTCGGTTGAGGTGAAGAAGGTGCAGCTGATGGAACAGTTTTGGGAACAATAGTTTTATTAGTTGTTGGAGAAACAACTGTTGTTGTAGTGGGGGTCAGTTTTGAAGAAGGCGCATGTGAAATAGGTATTGTGACGTGTGGAACTGGTGTTGAGGTTGTTTGATTTGTTGCAGTGACTGCTGGGACAGGAGTGGTACTTGGTGAATTTTTCCCAGATGACTGCGTTGGTGATATTGGTTGATTTGGTTGACCTGCCGATGGCTGAGGAGCTGTGTTTGCTCCAGAAGGTGTTGGGGAGGCTGTTGGAGATTGTGTTGGTTGGTTTTGCGTAAGTGGTTCTCCATGGACAACTACCACGTCTCCTGGCTGAATTGCTTTGAGGGGAATGTCAGTATCTGCTCCTTTAATATTGGTATCTTTGCTGACATTTACTTGGGTGTACACGCCATTTTCAACAACAACCATTGTGTTGTGTTTGGTATCAACTTTTGCCACAGTTACTGGTTGAGGGGCCGAAAGCTCTTTTGGAATGTTTGTCAAAATTAAAGACGGAGCAAATGTGTTGTTGGTTGTTGATCCAACCAGCGCAATGGTAGAGCCAACAGTTAGAGATTTAGTGTTGGAGGTACTAGTTGGTGACACTTGGGTTGGAGATACAGTTTCAGATATGGAAGGAGTAGTATCTGGTGATGTTGGGGCAACAGTACTTATAGGTGTTTGAGGGGCTGCTTGTTTTTCTTTAATAACAAGAGATCCCGTGTTAGTTGGAACGATGAGTTCCTGACCACCGGCTGTTTTTACTGTAATTGAGGTATCTGTTGTTTTGACAATTTCTCCAATGAGTGGCTTTTGTGCTGGGTTGATGGCGTTGGTTGCATCAGGGATATTTGGCTGAACGTTTTGGATTGTTTCTTTTGCCTGTGTGGCAATTGCTTTAATAAGGGCCGCTTTTGTGTCTCCTTGTGTCTGTTTTAGTTCATTTCCCAAAACTGCAAATCTTGTTTCAGATACTGCCTGAATAGTGTTTTGTGAAGTTGAGTCATGAGTTACTGATGGATCTTTTGCAACGGTACTAAATCCTTGCTGCATATTTTGAAGTATGACTTGAGCTTGGGTTGTTTTTCCTCTTTTTACCAAATCATTTGCTTCTGCAACTCGCAATCTCGCAATATCTAAATTAACTGCAAGGCGGGCTTTTGCACCAGGGGCCACAAAAATTCTTGTCAACTGCCATGCATCAGAAAGCGCATGGAAAGGAGAATCTGCAGGAATCACTACAGGAGGAAGGTCTTTATCTTTTATTACCAAAGATAAATCATTTGCCGTGACACCAAGGTCTGCTGCTGTAATATCGGGCGTGGGAAGGTTAATAGTATTTGCTCCTAAAACAGCTGTATCAACTGGTTTCATAACCAAAGGATCAAGAGGATGATTATCCTGGGGATTGCTGCTAAGAGGTTTAATAGCGGAAATATCTTCTCCAACAAGGTTGATATTTTTTGTGTAGATGAGTTCTGATAAATGAGCGAGTAAATTAGGATCTCCGGCATTGGTGAAAATAGTAAGGACATAGGATCTTTTTTTATCCTGACAAATACCACCATCATGGTAGAGCGGATCTAAGTCTCCGGTTTTGTGTGCACAAACCACATTTTTGGGTAAAAGAAGGGGAATCATATTATTGATTTTTTGATCTTTTAAAACTGCAAAGAGATCTTTTGCTCCAGGAATTTTATTATTTTTAATCAGCTGAAAAGCTTTGGCATAATCCTCGGCTGTTGTGGTATTAATGCCATATCCAGGGGTGTCAAATTCATACTGTTCTTGGGAAGTATCAAGATTTAGTTTTGATCCAACATGACTATGAGAAAGTCCAAGTGATTGAATGTACTCTGTGATATTATCCCGTCCCAAAATATCAAGTAATTGATTAAATGCGGTGTTGTCACTTTGAGTGATCATTTGCCGAATCAATCTGTCTATGGTTACACTATCTCCTTCAAGAAGTGTGGGAAGTTGGTCTGTTACTAGTTCGGTTGGAACGTCGTTTTTTGCATCAATGGTAACGCTGTCTGTGAGATTGAGTTTTCCTTGTGAGATGAGTTTGTATGCATACATTGCTGCGAAGGTTTTAACAGTACTTGCAGGGAGCCAGTGGCGCTCTTCATTAAGCTTGACTGTGTCAGATTTTCCATCAGTATAGTAGATGCTGACATTATCTAAATTGTGTCGAAGTGCAAGGTCCGCATAAATAATGTCTGAGACGTTCACTTTTGAAGCCGTTGCTGCGAGTACTTGTTTGGGTGAAAGAAGAAGAATGGCCAGAAAAATAAGAAAGGATTTTTTCATTACCTTTAGCATATCAAAGACATATGTTTGGTCAAGAGGGAGTATTGACTTTATTTTTCTGCTCTTCCACAATAAGTATATGCACTTATTCAAAAATTTGGTAAAACGGGATTTTACGATTCTTAAAGACGATTTTACCAAGCATGCTCTTTTTACTCTTTTTGTTGTTGCTCTTTCTTCAATTGCAACGTATCTGCTTATTACGTCTCAGGTGAATAAAGCTTTAGAGCTTTTCCCAAAGCCAGTAAATAAAACTACTGTCCTTCTTCCCAAACCTCAGGAAGCAATGTACACCGAAAGAGGTAGTCCGTATGATAATCGTACAATAGACAACTCTACCAGCAATGTTTTTTTCCATGGGTCACGTAATAAAAAGCAAATTGCACTTACTTTTGATGCAGAAATGACTGATGGCATGAAGGCAGATGTTTTATCCGGAAGAGTGAAGATTTCTTACGATCACAGAATTATTGATACACTTGTTGCTACTCATACCAAAGCAACACTTTTTCTCACGGGTATGTGGATAGAACTATATCCGCAAGTTACCCAAGAGCTTGCTGCCAACCCTCTTTTTGAGTTGGGAAGCCATTCATATACTGATAGTTCTTATTTTGGGTTTTGTTATGGATTAAAACAACTTGATTCTACTGTTCGTATTGAGGAGATAGGTGCTACGGAAAAATTACTTCGTGAACATGGTCATATTGATAATCAACTATTCCGTTTTCCTGGAGGGTGCTACACACCAAGTGATGTTAAGCTTGTTAATCAGGCAAATGATGTTGTTGTCCATTGGGACGTTGCTGGAAACGATGGCTTTAATGAAAATACGCAGCAAATTATTAATAACGTACTAAATAATGTGCAAAATGGTTCTATAATTGTTTTGCACATGAACGGAACTCCAACTGCCCCAAAAACAGCAGATGCATTGCCTGCAATAATTTCTTCATTAAAAGCAAAAGGGTTTGAGTTTGTAAAAATTAATGAGCTTCTTAATCTTCCTGCAGAGTCACGAAGTTAAATTTATTGAGCTACTTGATAACACTTCTCAACGTGGTCTAAACAATACAGTAAATCTTTCCCAACTCTTCCTCCGGGGCGCAAACGATAGAGGAAGTATCGATTTGTTTTGGATTGATTAATTCCTGGAATGGTAGAAAGAGAAGTGCGAAAGCCAGCTTGTTTAACGACATCAATTGCCTGTGGATCAAATGCTCCAAAGGGATAGGCAAATGAATTTACTGGTTTGTGAATGAGGTTTTCCAGTGTTTTTTTACTTTGTGTCACCTCGTATGTGACAATACTTTTGGATAATCCTCTGAGCCACAAATGATCTACCGTGTGGGCTCCAATTTCTACCAGTCCATCTTGAGCAATTTCCTGTACTTGTTGTGAGGTAAGGTGATTGGGGGTATTAAGAAAATGAGGACCGGTAATAACGTATTGAGTTGCTTTTATGTGATCTTTTTTAAGAAGAGGATAGGCATACTCATAAAAATCCCTGTAGCCATCATCAAATGTGAGAAGGATTGGTTTGGGAGGGAGTTGTGTCTTTCCGTCTATAACATCGGCAAGATCGTTGGCGGTCATAAACGTATATCCTGCTCCCTTGAGCGTTTGTATCTCTGCTTCCAGGTTTGAAGGAAGGGTATCCAGGCTGATACGAGTTTTATCTCCTGGGTCAGAGACATATTCAACGTAATGGTACATAAGTATCGGGACATGAATAATAGAGTCAGGAAACTCCCTTGATGTTGCTCCAAGCACCTGCTCTCCTTGAGTGAGTTGTGCCACTACGTCTTCTGGAATGGTATTTTGCTGATTTTCTAGAATTTCTTCTCCTGTGAGAGAGGAATCCTTAAACGAGGAAGATCTAAGAAAAGGAATGGTAATAAGGATAATCCCAACTCCCAAAAAAAGAGGCCAGGTAAGAAAGGGAAACTTTCTTTTTCTTTTTTTTAGCATACTTTAATTATTCAGGGAAACGTGAGGGAAGTCAATAAAGCTTATTGAAAAAAGAGAGTTATTTTGATTGACAAAAAACAAGATAACTCAGTATGCTAACAAGGTATGCCAGAAACGCCCCAAGACAGAATACATGTAGTAAGGCTTGGAGACGATCCAGCCCCATCTCCAGCTGATCAATCTCTTGCAGTTGCCCGCCTTGATGTAGCTGTCCCACCTCCTCCAGCAGGATTTGGAGATAGTTCTACAGGATTGTTGGTTCCAGTCTCTTCGACAGGTCTTTTGAGAGGAGTTCCCCTTCGTCCAGGAGAAGAGGTACAGGGAGGACTAGTGATACCACCAAAAGAAACGTCACAGGTAACAAATGAGGCAGTTCTTGCGGGGCTTGCAGCAGAGAAACAACACGATCAATTTCGTGTGAGTGCAAGTGAAATCAACTTTGACACTTCTGGTGCTATTCTTGTTAAGTATCTGCGTCAAGCAATTGAGCGTCGAAAGTATGAAAAGGACCTTTTTCGAGAGATAATCTTAGAAGATCTCCCAGAGGAGCCTGATAACGTTGTATATTCAGTAGCTTCCTTTAAAAGGAAAAGCAGGCAGGTTGCCTCTCCTGGGGAAATGCGGGAAGTGACCAGTCCCGGATCTACTGAAGAAGTTATGATTGCTGCTATGGACGTTGTCCATGCACTTATTTCTCCTCCTGCATCTGAGTCGTCTGGGCAACAGGAATCTCCACGAGACAGACAAAAAGCAGCGGTCAAAGTTATGAAAAGAATGCATGCGATGCTAAAAACAGGGGCGATACAGCTTCAGGGATCAGGGGACACATTGGCAGAAATGCCAGATTTCACCCAAGCGTGTATTGACGTGTTGAAAGCAAGCGATATGATTCAATTTCCTGATGCGCGGAAATTAATCTATGACATGGTTGAATATGTTGCATTGCCTGATTCACAAAAACCAAAATATCTTGAGTTGCTTGATTATTATGCAGATTTAGATCATCCTCTTGCGTTTGCTCTGACAATTGATGAATCGATTCATCATCCTGACAGCGAATGGGTACTTTTGCAAAAAGACAGAATTAAAAAATTGGTTGAGGTATTAAAAGGTTCTCCTCAAGACCTTTTTGATAACTTTGATAGACTTCGTGATTTGGCAAAAGGAATTGTTCTTATTGGACCACCACTTTTAGATATTACGGGTAAAGTTGGGTGGGAAATAGAATTTAAAGCACAAAGGCAGATTGCTGCCCAGAAAGAACAAGCCTTCATAATGAAGGGACTGTTGTGGAATTAACCAGAAGTGATTATGGTAAGCCTGATCCACGGGACTTGGTCTACAACGGAGGATATCTTGAAGATTTGGTGGGGGTAAGAAGATTTCTTCTCAATAGTACGCGCCATGAACCAGCAAGTTTTCATGCGCATGTAGATTACGATCAACACCCTGTTGAGCCGTCAATTGGCGGTTTGCTTGGAGAAGGAGCGCTAAATCAAACTGTTGTGAAATGGAGAAAAGGTTTGAATACATATGAAATTCGTGGGCTTTTTCCGCCTATTCTTGCCGATGGGACAATAGATCCGGCAATGCTTGCCGATGTGTTTACCTTTTACTCACAAGTTGCTCTTGCTAAGCAGGAAGCAAAGGGGGCAATTAATCTGCATCAAGGGCAGGAAGAAAGCTTTTCTGTTGAGCAATTAATTTTTGGGCATGTGGCAAATTTTGTGGAAAATCCTTTAGCCCGTCTTGCCTTGTTGCATATTCTTCAACGGGATATGCAGCGAACTACGCTGTTGCACAGAGCAGATCCTAACGCACGGCACTTTTCTGTATTTGAAGCAATTAATCCGTTAAATATAGCATTATCCTATGATTTATCCCGTCTTGATGTTCTTGCAAAAGTATTTTCAAAGGGAGAACGGCAAACACCTTATATACAAAATAGAGTATTACTTTTGGATCTTGTCCAAAGAAATAGAATGACCGATCCTCAAGCATGGGATATTGCATTAAAGGCTCCTTCTGCCATTATTGGTCGTCTTGGAAAGCAAGCATCGCAGAATCGTAATGCACTGTTACAATTTGTTCGATCGGGGGATGGAGAATTGGTAAAACCTGCTGTGGATTGCCTGGCTCAAGACGCCCAGACTGTTAGGTTGCTTATTCCTGTGTTGGATGAAGATTTTGGGCCAGAAACTACATATCTTCAAAGGGAAATACTAGATTCTATCCATCAATACGTTTCACCAAGTGAATATAGCCGTCTTTACAAGTCTTTTTTTATCTCTCACTCTTCAGAAGCCGTTAGAACTCGGGCATTGCGATATCTTATAGATGATCCAAATCAGAAGGAGTATCTTTACACTTTGTTGGACGAACCTTCTTTCTCATACGAAGATGTAGCTAAAATTTTGCGTTCTTTCACTGAGGAAGATTTGCCTCATGTTGGTCCTCGGGTAGAACAGATATTTCACACGAGTATGTATGATGAGGTACGAAGTAGTGCAATTAGACTTCTTGCAAAAGATTTTGATACATATGGTGACTTATTAATGAATGTACTTATGGATGAAATTAAACAACCACAGGGAGGGGGCGAATATATAATTTCTGATGTAGTTGGAATACTGGCTCAGAACACAAAACATTTAGAATTCCTTGCAGATATTATTCATACTGAGCAAAAGGTAAACGGACAAGTAACAAGTAATTATAACTATGCAGAAGATTCTATTGTTTATGGGTTAGTTGCTATGACTCGCCGAAACTTTAATTTAACTGATGATGAAAAAAATACACTTATGGATATTGCAAAGACAGTACTTAAGAGACATAGAAAAATTGAAGCACTAGATTTGGTAGAAAAAGTGCTGGTTGGCGCAACTGAAGAAGAGATAGAACGCTTTGCAGCAATTCTTGAATTGGGCACAGGTACGTGGGATGCCGGGACAGAAGGTGATCTGAGATTTCGTTTTAACAGATATAACTTTTCAAATTAATAGCAATTAAAATTTTGGACAATTGTGAACGCAATATTTATATAATCCTCTGATATAATTCTTGTATGACGAAGGCAATAATTTTTGATTTGGATGGAGTTATTATTGATACTGAAAGAACAGTATGGCTTACTTCTTCAATCAACCTCCTTGCACTGTATAACAAAACTCATGAAGCAGAAAAAGTTGAACATATGCTTTATGGATCAAAGTTTGAAGATGGGACCCGCATAATGTATGGCTATTATGATATTTCAGATTCTTTTGAGAATTTTTTAGACAAGAGGAGAAAATTTGTTTATAAAGGGTTTGCTGAAAATGTAGATTTTATGGAAGGTTTTGAAGATTTTTTCAAAAGACTGACTAAAAATAAAAAAGCCATAGCAACATCTATGGATACCCAATTTTTACAACTTACGCTCCAGCATTTGCTTCTCAAATCTTTTTTTGGCTCTCATATCTATACAATTGCAGATTCAGGGGGGAGAGGGAAGCCTCATCCGGATATTTTCCTTTATGCAGCAGATAAGTTGGGTCAAGACCCAGCAGATTGCATTGTCATTGAAGATGCGCCAAAAGGGATTGCTGCTGCTAAAAGTGCAGGTATGAAGGCAATTGGAATTACAAAAAGTGTTTCTGCAGACAAACTTGTTCAGGCAGATTGTGTTGTTGATTCATTTGAAGAAATAAGTGATGAAATGCTTTTGTAGTGTGTGTTTATTTAACTGACTCTGTTTTTCCAGTGGTAATGAAGGTATACAAACTGGTGTTGATATAATATCTCCAACCCTCTGAGCCCCCGTTATAGCACTCAAATTTTGGAATCAATCCTTCATGGGTGAATGTGAGTTTGGAGTTTTTAGCAAAAGCTAATAGGTATGTTTGGTATAATTTATTTAATGTCACTAGAATCACACTCTCTTTCTCTTACTCCTGAAGAATTTCATGGGGAAATTATTGTCCCCGATGTATTTAATGCAGTTATATCTGCTGGTAATCTTGCACTTGAAGTAAGAGAGCAAGGCCTACGTGCTCAGGTAAAGTCAACAAAAGAAGATTTGGTAACTCAAGGAGATAGGTACGTCTCAGAAGCATTAAAAAAATCTTTGGGAGTACTATTTCCAGGGATAGCCGTTTTAGATGAGGAGCGCACAGAAACTCACGGAATTGATCTGAAAGCTCAGGGAATGGTAGCCATAATTGATCCAATTGATGGAACAAGCAATTATTATAGTGGATATCTAGAAATGGATGAATCAAAAAAAAATCCTTACTGGGGGGTGTCAGTTGGGATTATGAAAAATGGAGAATTGGTTGCGGGTGTTATTTTTCAACCACAGCTTCAAAAAATATACTATGCTGAAAAAGGAAAGGGAGCTTATATGAATGGGAAAAGGATACATGTTTCAAACATACACTCTTTAGCAGGTGCTAAGCTTATCTATTCTTCTCCTTATCCAAAAGATAAGGAAGCGTTTTTTTCAAGTGCACGAGTTATAGAACGGATTGAAACAGAAACTTCAATGCAAGCAGAAACACTTGGAAGTCAGGTAATAGAGGCTATGCAAGTTGCAGAAGGAAAAAAAGATGCATTTCTCCATCTTTGTACTAAGCCATGGGATATGGCAGCAGCAGTAGTAATAGCTAGAGAGGCTGGAGGAAGAATCATGACTGCATTTGGGACAGAATACCCATTGTTTGGACCGGCTATACTTATCTCCAATAGTAATCTAGATGTTTCTCCAATTACCTCTCTTGTTGGGGAGGAGTTGTCTTTTTAGTAGTAGGATTTTATCTTCCTGTTACTCCCCACAAAAATTTCAGGGTAAATGTCTGAGTTTTTACAAGCATGCGCTGAGAAAATTTGTTGAAACTTATTTTTCCAGAAATCTATCGTTGAAACTATCACGTCAATAGTTATCGAGTACTTGGCCTAGTGTTTCTTGTCTAAATTCTTTTCCTAATTCATATCGATTAGGAAATTTTAAGTCAACAAACTGACTTGCCGGGACACTTACTAATTGTACTTGTCTTCGTGCTTCATAATTGTATGTCAGTTCCCATTCAAGCAGTCTCTCAAGGTATGTTTTCATGTCCATTCCCATATTATCTCTGAGGTTTGATAAGTCATATACTCGTGGGTTTTGCCCAACGCGTCTTTCTACTAAGAAGGCGTGTTCGTTCCACTGGGTGTGCCCATGCGGCTGCTTGTCTTCTTCGGAGCGGAGCATGTCATTTGCGACAACTAAAAAGTGAGGCTCGATTGGTTCATACCACATATCGACTGTTTCGACGTGACTCAGGTCTACTCCTGCATTTTGTGCTGCATGAATAAGCCTTTGGGTATTCGCAAAACAGTCTCCTCCACCAAGTCCGCTTGCATGCATACGATGGTAAACATCTGGGTTATCAAAAGAGCTATTTGCGACTTCTGCAAGGGTAGGTGAGCCATGTAATCTTTCTCTATCTGCCATAATGTCCAGAATTGTAACAAAAACGAGAGGAATTATCAACCTATAGTGTATCTCGAGAAGAGAAAGAATTTTATGGTGGATTGTTTTGTGAGAATGCGTGATTTTTTAATTTTGTGAAATTAAACCAACAGATAATTGACCGTTTGGTCCTGGGTTTTCAATACGCAACTCTTGTCCTTGAGGTAATGTGGAGGCTTTAATGTGTCTGATGAGCGTTCCATCAGGCAAGGTTTCATCTGTCATTTGAGAGCCTACAAAACCGAGGTATGTTTGTGCTTCTAAATCAATATCTCTGTTGTGTGTTAGCATATCTAAAGATACTATTGTGCTCATCTGAGCGGTCTGTATATCGGCTCCGCTTCCTCCTTTTAATTCATCTACTACTACAACTGGTCCGGTTGGTCCAACTAAGTTTCTTTTGTGTGAAAAAGCATAAAACTGGGAATCTGTGCTCTGGCTATTTTTTTGACTCACTGACGTCATATAACCATCATCATAGGAATACGTGATAACATCAGATCTAATGGGGTCTATATCAGGACGAAGTGGTTGCGATAACATTTCTACCTGCGTAATCACTCCTTGTTGGTCAAATGTTTTGCGAATGACAAAATTTCTGACAGGGCTAATTGATAACTCAGACTTACTTGGCATTAACACTTCAACAACTGTATTTCCATTTTGACCATCAATTACTTTATAACTCGGATGTATTGCCCCAAGTTCTCGAGCTTGCGTAATTACTGTCTCTGCATTCGTTTGAGCCGAGCCATATCCTGGCATGCCTTTGTAAGCTGCTTCGTCCAGACGGTCTTTTAATGGACTTCCTTCATAGCTTTTAAAAGATCTTTCTAGCATCTTTCTCTTTTGTCCACTAGCATCTTCTTCTTCAACCCAAGCAAAATTTGCTCTTTCTATTGGTTCTCTTTGCATTGGTTTGCGACGAGTACCTTCTGTTTCAAGATATGTTTGTGTTTGGGCTACCTCATACCTGCTTTCATTACTTGCTTGTGCCTGTGGACCCTCATACACCCTGTATGAAAATTCAACAAGAGTTGTGGGGTGACCTTCTCTGCTACTGCGGATACTTTCAATAAATCCATTGTTATTATAGGTAGTAACACTTGATACCTGTTCATTTGTAAATGGGTCGGTACCGGTCGTTGAAAAAATAAGTTTTTGCGCATTACCTTCACCAATAAGTCTTGCGTCTTTTCCAATAACACTTTTTACTTCTTGGAGGGTTCTTGTATTCATGGGTTGTCCCAAAAATGGTTGTCGGAGATATTCTTGTCGTCTTGAAGCAAGTATTTCAGGTGATGCCATAGTACAGTACACTATATCAACAGCCTATAGAAGTTGTCAATATGGTGGAATTTGATCTGAGCCGTTTTTTTGGAAAAGTGGAAAAAATTTGAGGCTAAACACCTTGCAAGAACTGAGTAATTTTGTTGAAACCTATTTTTACCGGAGTTGTCATGTTATACTAGGTTTATGAAAAGTTTTGGAGTTGAAATTCTTCTGAATCAGCTGAAAGCTGCACATAGTGCGCTTGAACAGACTATGGAAGGAGTTACAGATGAAGTTGCGCATTTTATGCCTCCCGGAACGGCAAACCCGATTGCTGGAACATATGCTCATTTGGTGTTTACAGAGGATTTATTTCTTCATAATTTTCTTACAAAGTCCAAACCCTTATTTGAAACAACTTTTAATAATAAAACTGGGGCAAGTGAAATCCAACCTGATGATTGGCAGGTTGAATATCCTAAGTGGTTGAAGGCTGTAAAGTTAGACATAAAACAGTTTAATCAATATGCAAAGGCAGTTTTTTCAGAAAATGAGATGTATGTAGCATCTTTAATGGATGAAGATTTAGAAAAGGATGTTGATATGAGTTCATTTGGTATGGGCACCAGAAAGACATATGATTTTATAGCAAACTTAATTAGTGGTCATGTCTATCCCATAATGGGAGAGATTGCGGTCCTAAAAGGAATACAAGGTCTCAAGGGTTATCCTTTTTAATTTCCTCATAATTTCTTAAATATTTTGTTATATACGTTCAATTTCGTAGCGGTAATGTAAAAGTTGAGGTTAAAGTCTTGCAAGGTGGAGGGAATTCCCCCAAGGGGACTAGCTTCTTTGAAGCGGCGCTTCGATTCCAGTCCTAATTACTAAAAAGCTCAGACAAAAGTCTGAGTTTTTACTAAGCAGGGGTGGAGGGAATCGAACCCCCAGTTGCGGTTTTGGAGACCGCTGGTTTACCGTTAACCGACACCCCCGTATGAAAAAGCCCAAGGGTGCCTTCTGATATAACTGTGAGAGCAGTCACGGTTACGTCGTCCAAATTCAAAGCATTACTTGAGCTTTTCTGTTTCTTTATGTTCTGTGACTTTTTTACAAACACTACAAAACTTTTTCAAGACCAGCTTTTCAGCAGTATTGAGCTTGTTTCGAGTTGTAACATAGTTGCGATGTTTGCAAACTGTACAGGTGAGTCCTAATTGGACCCGGTGATCTCCTTTTTTTGGCATTATTGTCCTCCTTTCTAAAGACTTTGTGCATTATATCATGTTGAGCCGAAGATGGGAATCGGACCCATGACCTAGTTCTTACCAAGAACTCGCTCTACCACTGAGCCACTTCGGCGGAAACTGGCTTACTTCTAACACGTGTGCTGAGTGAGAGATTTGCACTCCCGTAGACCTTTCGGTCGCCTGATCTACAGTCAGGTGCGATTGACTACTCCGCCAACTCAGCACGTGGAGCCGAGACCGGGATTTGAACCCGGGACCTACTGTTTACAAAACAGTTGCTCTACCGCTGAGCTATCTCGGCAATGGTCCGCTTAGTTTTGTTCTTGGTTTCTCCAACTAAGACGTACTCACAATTTTACCAAAAAATAGCCTTCAGGGGCAACAACAAAAGAAAACAATAAAAGGAAGACAATAAAAAGTGCTCAGTGCACAAAGAATAAGTTCGCTCTTTTATATCGGGGATAGACGATTTTCCCTAGGTACACATAACAGGGAGGAACAATGCAAATCCGAAAACTTACATATCTTTCCTCGTCTCAGCTAGGCTGATACCTCTAGATGGAAAAGTTGTAGAGAAAAATTGCGCCTATTCTCGAATATCAAAGAGCAAGATTAGTATACAACACGGAAATGACTTCTTGTCAATGATTACGGAGTCAATTCTTGCCAGAAGAAATTAGGATGTTTAATGACATCTGGTGCATTCAAAATGTAAGTGAGTCCAAGATCTGTTCCGGTAGTACTTCCGCTGCCGCCGCCTGTTGGTCCGCCACTGCCTCCACCATTGTCTCCGCCGTCTCCTGTTCCACCAGTTACGGCAGGACATTGTAAATCTGAGACACAAAGGTCTCTCATATTGTTAAAGGTTCCGCCTGCTCCTCCAACGTTGGCAACAGCTGAGCCAATAAGGTTAAATCGTAAGTCTTTTGTTGTGCCGTCTGGATTGCATCGAGTTGTATCAATATAGCTAGACAGAATATTAAATGAATTATCAGCACTGTAAAATCCTTCTAAATCTCCCATAGTTGAGGTAACACTGGTTTCTCCAACATTTGGTTCTACGTTAATATTGCCGCTATCACTAAATGTTGCCGTAGAGCCATTTGGAACAAGCATTTTTGAATAGAAATTAATATCTCCATTTACTAAGAAGACATAACTTTTATTAAGAGGGAACGTATATGTCCCAGCCACATTTGTATTTGTTGAGGTATTATATGTTCCATTAAAGCTGACTGTAGAGGAAGCTTTATAAATAGCATCTGGCAGGTTGTCTGGAAGATAGCAATTGGTAAGTGTGCAAACGGTACTCAGGTCAACTGTTGGAATATTTCCATTAACAATAGTGCTGTTGATGTATGAGTAGGATGTTCGGTACGAGCCTGGGTTGACCGGACTGAAGTTTTCAGATGTTGCTCCTCCAATGAGCCAGTTATTGGCATTCGGTTTGCCATATCCAAAGTCAACGGTAGTAGAACCGGAGTAATACACACTTGGATTTGGGACACAGGAAATATTCCCATAAATAACGTATGCACCACTCATAACTCCGCAGGTTGGATTGTTGGGGATAAAGTCCTGAATGGTATTTTCATCTCGGACGTCGGTACAGAAGCCACCAGTATGGGAATACTCATTGGTGATACCAAAATCGACACCGGTCGTCTGAGAGGTGTTTCCAACAATGTCTCCCCACGCGTCACATTGTGCGTTGTGAACACCATTGTTGTTGCAGGCAATACTTTTGCCAGGAGTTCCTATCCATACAGTTAATTGGGGAGGAGTGGAGCCAATCGGATAGGTCATTTTATAATTTGCTGGAAGTGTGGAATAGGTAATTGTATACTGACCACTTCTCAAAGCAACACCACTATCAAATGTTCCATCAGATCTGGTGCTTGTGGCACTGTCTATTCCCACAATAGAGACACCAGAGGAGCCTGAAGTATATGGAGTATCTCCACTGCCTGCAGGTAAAAGATAATATTGGTTTTTATCAATGTCGTTATAAATTACTCCAGAAATTTCATACAAAGGGGTAATTAAGAAGATTTGGGAATAATTATTTGGTCCAATAGTGACCGTGTGAGAGGTCACAACCCCAACATATTTATGGCCATTCCCATCAGTAAAGGTATTAGGAATAGTAACTGTATGACTTCCATCATCAAGATAGCTTATATCAAAATATCCATTTGTATCGGTTGTAACTGTTTTATTTCCACTGCTTGGATTCGTAGAGGTGACAGCGACGCCGGCAATTGGCGTGTCCTCAGAGGCATTGTATGTGCCATCATGGCTGTAATCAACATAGACGTGTCCTCCAATGTGGCCGGGGGTATAGGTAAAGTTACAATTGGTTCCACAATCTCCACTGCCGCCCACTGTCCCTGAGATGAGCGCAGGGTTGGGGGATCCAGCGCCTGCTCCATTACAAATATAGCCATTGTTGCAGGGTGTGTTGCTATTTGGTGGATTAAAGCTAAAGGATTGGAGGTACCCAAATCCGCCTTCTCTATAATTACCATTGCCATCAGTCGTGGCTGATCCTATATTACTTGCGATAACGACGCCTCCAATAGCTCCGCCGGTCTCTGAGTTGGTTACTTTTCCTCCCATGGTTTTACGGCAGACGTTCCCCGATCCACAGCCATAGCCGGCACCTCCATCACAATTGTTATAATTATAGTTACAACTAATAGTCACCCCTTGTGGGTCGCAGACAGGGTTATTGGGCTTGGTAGTGTATTGACACGCTTGTGTTCCATAGGCGGTTCCACAGGTGTTGTATGGTTGCGATGCCTGACAGGATCCACAATTGGCAATACCTGTAGTACAAAGTGGTGTTATTGTACAGCAAACAGAAAAGTTATCATTGGGGTAATTACAGGTATTAGTTGCATTGTTGTCGGCAAAGTTGTAGTGAGTAGCACAGCCGTGCCCAGAAGGGGCGCAATATCCCCCAATATCCTGGCAGGTAGGAACACATCCACACATATAGCCGTTAGTGTTATAGGGATCAATATTACAAGATTGCCCGGTATTACACCCAGGGGTTCCACTGGCTCCACATTCAGATCCACATACTGAAGAACAACTTTGGGTGGCTATCCAGCGAGTCTGGCTCGAGTCGTTTGGATCCATCTGATCATAGAATCCATTGATAGTTGCTCCGGTCCAATATTGGCAGTCTGGGGCATATGTATAATCGTTGTTATGGCTAAGATCACAAAGAGGATAATATGTGTGGTATGCGTATGCCCAAATAGTTGTTAGGCCAAGACACCAATATCCTGCTCCACAGTCTCCATTTTGTAATACGCCTACATGGTTGCAGCTTCCAAACCAGCCTGTGCAGTACTGGTCACAATTACAGTCAGAATTGAAAAAACACGCAAATGCAGGAACAGAGAAAAAATTCAAAAGATTTAAAAAGACAATTACCCACAAAAAAACTGGCAGAAATATTTTTTCAAAAAATCTCATAAAGAATTTTCCCCAACACAACTTGTTGCTTTTGCAAAATCAGGAGAAACACTAAAGATGGTACAGCTAAAGGCAGCAAATAAAGGTTTTTGAGGAGATCGTTTGTCCAAGATTGCGCCATAACCAGATTTAGATTGAGAGTTTTGAGTAAAATTTTCACATTTTGTTATTGCACCATTAGTCGTACATGTGAGATTTATCCCGGATTTTTTAAAGTATGTTTCAAAGAGCTTTTGAGCATTTCCAGAAGACAGAGAAGAAGGAACAGCTGTTCCAAATGCTCCATTATTTTTGAGTACTACAATATGCAAATCCAATGGGAAATTAGATCCAGTTAAAAAAATAAATGAAGCTATAAACTGGTCCCCATTCACGCTCCATGCTTTTCCGAAGTTGACTGTATTTTGCCCAACGGATTTTCCAGGGTCCATCACTTTAATTGGATCATCGGTAATGAATTGAGATTTCATATTTTCTTGAAGATAGGTTGAGAGTAATTGCTTTGCTTTGTTGTCATCATATTTAAAATCAATGTTTCCAATTTTAGGAATTGCAGTCGGTGCTACCACTTGAGTAGGAACTCTTAAAAAGCGAGGAAGAGCAGAGAGTGAAGGAAAAAAAGAGTCGAGTCTAAAGATATTAAGGTAATTGAGAGCAAAGAGAATAAAGAGGATTACTATAAGTGCGCTTACGCCCTCTATATAATAGAGAAAACGAGGCTGTTTAAACGTTTTTTTTGTCTGAGTAGTTTGCTCAGTTGGTGATGGTTGAATAATTTCTGCCACAATCTCATATTAGGTAATTCTACGGAAGCTGTCAATAAACTGAAATGACCATTTGGGCAAAGATCTTGACAACGTCCTGTAGTAGATGTAGTATTGCAAATGGCAATTGTTTATATTAATAATAAATTATGAGTACAGAAATTCGACCACAACCTGATAGCTCAGGCACAGAAGCTCCAGCACCTTATATTGCAGAACATGTTGGTGGTGGTGATTTTGCCTTAATCTCTCAAGAAAGAGTAGATGAGATGATTCAACAAGAACATGCTCCACTTACTGAGGATGATTACCGTGAGGCAGATAGAAAGGCTGATTTACATCAGCGAAACCCTTTAGCTAATGGGTTGTTTGGCGGATTATTGGGGTTGGCAGGAGGATTGCCTTTTGGTCCAATAGGGTGGGTAGTCGGTCCAGCTGCTGGGTTTACTGCGTTCTATGGAGGATCCAAGGTTATTCATGCACGTGAAGATGCGAAATATACTAAAGCACAAGAAAAAGATTCACTTGTACAAGCTTTTCTTAAAGGGGAAAAATAATCCTTGACAGGAGCCTGTAGTGGGTGTAATATACGCGGTGGCAGGGGATATATATGGCAGTAGAAAGACAAGTACCAGCAATAACACAAATTCAGCCTCCAATAAAGGCAGAACAATTCTCAGAAGCACAGGCACCAATGTCAGATGTGCCAGCTCGACGATCTCAGGATTGGGGAGAAGTAGCTCTTAATGGTGGGTTTACCGTTCTTGCTGGAGCCATGGGCTTTTTTGTTGCAGGTCCAATCGGAGCTGCAGCCGCTGGTTTGATTGTTTTAAGCGCATTGAGAGCAACTCGTTAAACGAATAATTCTTTGTTATAATTTCTTCATATGGCAATTAATGTTGACTCAGAACCCCCATTTTCAGGATTATCCCTAGAAGATAGAACCGGTATCCCCGTTGTTCCAATTCCACATCATGAAACAGGATTAGCCGGCCTTTGGCATAGGCATGCTCCATTAACAACAGAAGGGACAATCAGACTTTCAGAGGAAGGAACCCTTGCCACATTGACTGCGGGGCTCTTTGGGTTGGCAAGCTTAAATGTTGATAAATGGACACTTTGGCTTTTCCAACAAGGAGGAGCTATGGAAAATGTTGCAAACTTTGTTACTTCTCATCAGGAATTTCTTACTGTTCCAAATGCTGTATTTGGTCTTCTCGGCTTAGCCTTACTTGGAATTGCAGGCAGACGAGTTGTTACAGATGTACTTCCACAAAGACAAACCCCCCAAGAATAATGTATTATAAAGTATATGGCAACTGCTGAAGACCATTCTCAAAGTTTAGAACTTCGTAATCAACCAAACCCAGAGCTCTGCAGGCGAGTTGGCCGTGAATGGCGCCTTATCATGGGTTCTTTAGCTGGAGCAGGCTTAACCAGAAATCTTCATCTTCAACAACAGTTGCAACAAGAGACAGTTAGAGGTGTTGATGCTGGAGATATTAACGGGGCAGTGACAGTTATTTTTGGTGAGAATCAAGAACAGTTTGTCCCTGATTCTCTTAAAAGTTTTGTAAATACTTTGTATGCTGGTGCTGATGTAGACGGTGGCGTTAGGGTTTCACAAATGGTTGTCATTTCAGCCGGCGGAGAGCAGCAACCTCTTACTGGGCACATTATTGTTGAGCCGCAAAGAAAACGTATCCCTCCTCTTGAAATTTTTGGATTGGTAGCAACAAGAAAAATTGATATTTGGCAAGCTGTTTTACTATTGAGTCCAGAAAAAGGAACCCATGTTGAGTCAGAAGGGAAATATTATGTTCAAGGCAATAAAATTCCTTTTGCTGTCCATCCTGACAGAATTGAGTATGGTGTTCAACGACATTTCCCTGGAGATTGGCTTACAGGGAGAAATTCTCAATCAATTAGAGATGGCATTATGCCTGAACGAGTTCATCTGGACATGCAGGATATGATAAAGACTAATACAGGCAGAGCACAGGTACAATTTACACGATCTTTTGGGCCAGTCCAATTTAATAATGTTATTAACGGTTGAGGGCGATAATCTTCTGAGCAGCTAATGCTTGAGTCTTTTGAATAGCATCATTAATAGCTTCTGCAATTTGGGGATAGGGTTGTCCATTGACTAAAACTTCTCGGACGTATTGATCTCCTCTCATGACTATTTTTACTCCATTGAGGTCGGTGATAACTTCTTCCTGTTGAAGGGATTGCTGCATCTGCAGGGATTGCTGTTGGAGCTTTTGCAAATTGTCCATGCCACAAAATACTATGATATTCTTTCGAAGTTTTGTCAATAGGAAAATGGTTAAAGTGAGAGATTTATTGACGAGGAGAAATAGTGGGAGAACACCAGCCACCAATAGGTTGAGCGATCATACAACGAGGGGTCCCGTCAAGACAGGAAGGTCTGGGATAGCATGTCAATGTTGGTTTTGGCGTGATAGTGCCATTTATAGTTGTTGTTGTATTGGGAGCGTTGAGAATGGCTTGAATTGTAGAGAAGTCTTGTCTTATGGCGGCAAACCGTTCTTGTATTGTTGCGAGGTCTTTTCGGATTTGCGTAAAGATAGAGGAAAATGATGTTTGAGATGCTGATGAGATGGTTATGTTATTGATGGTATTTTGGTCAAAATGAAGAGTTGAGTCTATTTGTGTGAGGTTGAAGTTGATATC
This sequence comes from Patescibacteria group bacterium, assembly GCA_035715145.1. Taxonomy (GTDB): domain Bacteria; phylum Patescibacteriota; class Microgenomatia; order Levybacterales; family UBA12049; genus DASTLH01. The sequence goes on along the minus strand of DASTLH010000033.1, from coordinate 5,487 downwards.
TGTTAATGCTTTTTCAAAAGCCGTTGTGTCCTTTCCTTGGGATTGAAGATAAGAAACAGTTGTTGAAAGGTCATTGGCAACTACAGTAAGCCGCTGGGTAATTTGAGAAAGGGTTTTGATAGCAATAGTTAAGCGAATTCGTGGTTCAAAATAGGTATAAATTTTATAGACAGTGACAATGGACTTAGTGTCTTCCTGGAGTGCCGTTAGGTCTGATTCACCGTCAATTTTTGCTTTCAGTTGGTTTAAAGAGGTTATGGTGTCCTGAATTGAATTGGTAAAAGATGCTCTGTCGCTATCAGATAAATTTAGTTGAGAAAGATGCGTTAAGAGAGTATTTAATTGAGTAATTCTATTGGTAATTAAAGTATCTGCCTTTTGTTTGAGAGCGTTGATTTGAGGATCATTTTGTGGTGTTGGAGAGGCATGAATAGGGGTTGTTGGATTTGTATTTTGTTGTGCCCATGTTTTTTGAATTGTCAGAGGCAAAATAAATAAAAGAATTGCAGTAAAAATTATTTTTTTCATAGTCCTTGTGTCGAGTCTTGTGTCATGTCAATTTGTGAGGCGGCAGTAACTTCTGAATTTGCCTGATTGAGAGCATTTTGGATATTTTGATCTGTTGCTTGAATTGTAGGAAGTGCTTTTTCTGGAGGAAGCGGCATAATGGTAGGGGTTGGTGAAACTGTTGGTTGGACAAACCCGGCAGAAGAGAGTTTTTCTGTTGTTTTTTTCTTTGGTGATTGAGAAAGGACTATTAAAGGAATTAAAGCCAGAATAAGAATAATAAAGCTAATAATGCTAAATTTGTGGCGAGTAAAAAATGATTGATTTTGTGGAGGAAGGGTAGAATCCATAAACCTAGGCTAACAAAGACAGCGGGTTGTTGTCAAGGTTAGGGAAGTCCCAAAAGAGTGAGACTGTAATTGTACAGTTGTCCTATCAGATGCTCAAGCGAGAAGCCACCAATTGGAAAAACCAGAAGGAAAAACAGAATAAAAATGCCAATTTGGCTGAGAGATAAAAATAAAGCTGCCTCGCGTTCTGGAAGAATAAGAGAAAAGATTTTTGACCCGTCCAGTGGCGGAATTGGCAACAAATTAAAGATTGCAAGCAAAATATTATAGTGAACAATAGTGATAAGCAGTGCGTAGATGAAGGTAATGACCGTGTTGGAAACGACCGTTGTCGGTGTCATGGGAAAAAGAAATACCAATCCTTTTAAAAGAAGACTACTTGCAATTGCCAAAAGCACATTGGTAAGTGGGCCAGCCAAAGAGACAAGTGCAATATCTTTTCTTCCTTCTCTGAGGTTGTATGGATCAATTGGAACAGGTTTTGCCCCTCCAAAAATAACAGGGGAACCAGAAATTATAAGAAGCAAGGGGAGAAGAATACTCAAAAACGGGTCAATATGTTTTCTGGGGTCAAGGGTAAGTCTGCCCATCAGTCTGGCTGTGGGATCTCCCAGTCTGTCTGCAACATAGCCATGTGCAACTTCGTGAAGAATAGCGGAGAAAACAAGAACGACAATGCCTATTACGATTTCCATATTGTTCTGAAACTCAGTTTATGATATCATACTTTCACCCGAAAAAGGAATAAATATATGGCAATGAAATGTATGAACTGCGGAAAAGGCGTTATGTATGGACATAATGTTTCTCACGCAAAAAACAGAACTAGAAAAATTTTTAAACCCAACCTTCATTCAGCACGAGTGAAAATGGGTCAGAGTATGGTGAGCGTTAAGCTTTGCACCAAGTGTCTTCGAGTTGTAAAAGCAGCAACAAATCCAAAAGCAGAAGAAATTACCCCAGAAGTTGCAGCTGAATAAGTCTTTTAGAAGTCTAATTGTTCCACTACTTTTTTTGTCTGAGGATACCCGTTGATAAAATCCTTTTTACTCATTGGCTTTTTCCCTTCAACCAATAACATTCCTTTTGGAAGCAGTTTTACCTTTTTTTCTTTTCCAAACAAATTCATAGTTGTCCAAACTCCCGGCCAGGGATAATAGGCTCTTACAAGATAGGAGAGGTTTGCTGGAGGGTTGGTGGCATCAATATGGCCACTGTCACGCGTTAATGGCGTTGTAAATGTTGCTTTGGAATGGTCTTGTGGCCGTAAAGACAGATTTCCTGCAACGTAGGAGGGGAGAATGTCTATAAGTTTGTCTGCTCCAATGGCAAATGCTTTTTTATAGAGGCTTTCAGAGGTGTCCTCCTCGGAAATTTCCAAAGGAACTTGAGCGAGCAAGGGGCCGTGGTCTACCTCTTGATCTAAAAGCATAATGCTGACTGCTGTTTCTTTGTCTCCATTTCGTATTGCTGCTTGAATAGGTGTACTGCCTCGGTAATTGGGTAAAAATGAAGGGTGGAGGTTTACAATGCCTTTGGGGAATATGTCTATGACCTCTTGAGGAATTATGAGTCCAAATGACGCAAGAACTGCTACGTTTGCCTGCTGATCTCTTAGAGTTGACTGGATTTCATCAGTGGCAAGGGTTGTTGTACTGACACAGGAGATAGTATTTTCCTGGCAGAATTTAATAATTGGTTCGTGGGGATTTTTTTCTGTTGTGACAACTAATTTGAGATGAAACTGTGAGTTGAGCGTTTCAAGCAGTGGTAAAACGTATGATGATGATCCAAAAAAAACAATATCCATTAAATGGTGAGTGGTTCAAACACATCTTTGTCGTCTTCTTTATGAGATTTATACAGTTGTCCTTCTTGTTCTAGCACACGTCGGGGGAAAAGGATTCCTTGTAAATGGTCATATTCATGCTGAATAATTCTTGCCGGCCAGCCAGTGACAGTTTTGGTGTGACTTTTGCCTTTTGCATCAAGATAGGTGATTTTGACTTTAGGATAGCGTAGAACTGTTCCCCAGATATCTTTAAGTGACAGACAGCCTTCTAAAAGTGCGCCGCCATTTTTTGATTTCTTTTTGTGGGGAGTTCCTAAAAGTTCTAAAACTGGATTAATAACTGCCTCAACCGGTGAATCTTTTTCTGGTTTCATCAAAAAGATTTGGAGAGATTTTCCAACTTGTGGAGCCGCAATTCCAACCCCTTCAGGGTCTGCTGCGCTCAAAAGTGTCTGTTCCATGTCCTCAAGAAGCTTTTTTATATCTTTATCTATTTTTTCTACTGGTTTTGCTTTGGATGACAAAACGCTATCTGGTGCTTGAACAATTTTCATATGGCTATTATACCATGAGTATTTACCAAGGAAGTAGTGGTGGGGTGTTTATTGTTCTCCCCAGCTTTCAAGAGCAGTTTGTGCCTGCTTGTCCGTTGGGTCTAAGGATAAAATGTGATGCATCAGAGCCACTGCTTGTTGTTCTGCTTGAGGATCGGTAACTGTTTTTCCTTTGCCAACTGCTTTATTTCTATAGAAAATGCCTAACGCATAATAGGCATCTCGATAATCTGATTTGAGTTGAATTGTTTCCTTAAGGGTCGCAATGGCGCTATCTAATTGTCCTGTCTGGCCGTATAAAAGGCCTAAATTGTAATCAACTTTTGCATCAGTTGGAGCTAGCTGGTGAGCTTTTTGAATGGCAATGAGTGCGTCTTGCATGTATCGTGAATTTAATTGAGCCAAAATATACATTATTCTGACTCTACTTTTCCAGAATGTGACATTGTTGGGGTGTTGGGTTACGAGAGTGGTATTAGTTGTGACTGCTTCTTGTGCAAGCTTTGATGCGGTTGATGAATCTTGGGAAATAAGTGCTCCAGCCAAAATAGCATCATTGATAGCCAACTCATCTTGAAAGGTTGGTTCATCAGTGCGTTGTTGGACGGCATCATGCAGCGGTTGGTATGCTTGCTGATATTGTCCTGCGTGATCCAGATTAAGTCCTAAAGCATATGCTCTGTCTGCAGTCCAGTACTGAGTAAGGACTAATAAGAAATAGATGCCAATTATAGAGACAACTGTCAGGCCAAGCCACTGAAATCCTGATACTTCAGAAGACTCTGATGACTGTTTGGGAAATACAAAAACGTTTTGATTTGGCAAAAGTCCTTCAATAAAGAAAAGAAATGCTGGGATAAGGAAAAAATAGAGATTTACATTAACAACAGAAAATCCAAAGAAATTGGTTACCAAAATACTGACATAAGAAGCGACTAAGGAGAGGCTGACAAGATGAGTCTCTAGAGTATAAGAAGATTTTTTTTCTGAGAACAATTGAGGGATATGTTTTTTCCACAAACGTGTGGTAGTGAAGAAGAACAGTCCAATAATAGAAAGATATGTTGCCAGTCCAAACAATCCAGTTGTTGCAAGATAATTAAGATATTCGTTGTGTGCTTTGTTGTAGAGATAATCCCATTCTGATGTCATGTTGTGGCCAGCCGGACGGAACATGTAGTAGGCATAGGCAAATGTTTCTACACCACTGCCAAAAAGAGGATAGGCTTTCCAGATAGAAAGAGCTCCTTGCCAGACGTACAAACGAATTCTTCCGGAATCTGTTCCTCCAAATTCTGTCTGGGCAGCAGAAGCAGTTGCTGTGGTTTTAGCTGCTGGTGCGACAGCTACCGGATGGGTTGTGAGCATACTTTTTATTCCGTCAAAAGAGAATTTATCCAGTTGGGCAATTGATGTCCCAAGGAAAAATGTAATAACAAAACAAAGAGCAATGATACTGCCAAGGGGGAGTATCTTTTTTATTCCGTGGGTGAGGAGTTGGCGTCTGGTAATAAAAAGATACCAGCCAACAAATACTACTAATGCAGCCATCATGCCGATAAATCCAGATCTGGCACGGGTATATAAATTGTCTACATAAAACAATATCGTTGCGCCAAAGTAGAAAAAGCTTTGAGGAAGTTTCTTTTTCCCCCATGCATTTATCCCTAATGCGAGTGCAATTGGCGTGAGGAGGACCAGATAGGCAGAGAGCCAATCAGGTTGTCCAAGGGTTGAGAAAATTCTGACTTTTGGCTGGAATGCGTTTGTCCAACAGGAAACATCAAAAGTTCCTCTAAAAAGAAGACACGTTGGGTCGTAACCAAAATGAGAAGGTAGTCCCCAGAGTCCAACAAGCACTCCTGCCACAACACTTGCGCTCAGATATTTCCAGACTTGTTTGAGTGAGATATTGCTGACAAAGGCAGCATACAAAAAGAGATAGGTAATAGTTGAAAGAAGCCCGCCGTTAAATCGTGAGTAATATCCCCAGAATGAGACATGAGGGTCAAGAGAAAAAATAGATGAAATAATTTGTGACGCTAAAAAAAGAGCTAAAGGAATTTCAAGAGGAGTTCGTTGAATTTTTATCTGGCGAGTAATAATCATTTTGCCAGTCCAGGAGACAAAAATAATTAGAGAGAGAATAAAAACAAGCCACATTTTATTAAACTCAAAAAGCTCTGATGTATCTGAAAAAAAGGTAAGGGGAACGACTAAAAAGAGGGTATAAAAACAAAAAGAAATAATCCTGTTAAGAAAGGTTTGCATAGCGAATAAAATA
>DASTLH010000032.1:0-2344 GCA_035715145.1 Patescibacteria group bacterium | reverse complement strand
TGCTGTTGACTGAATTTCTGAAAGAGCAAATTTTTCCATAAGATTTTTCTTTGCTTCTTCCTGATCTTTTGATTCTCGAATGGTTTTAATAACAGCATCAATATGATCAACTGCAATCTTGAGTCCTTCTAAAATATGAAGGCGTGCTTTTGCTTGTCTGAGCTCAAATTCTGATCGTCTGGTGACAATAATAAATCGATGCTTCATGTATTCCTCAAGAATTGTTTTGAGAGTGAGGGTTTGTGGGGTTCCGTTAACCAGTGCCACAACGTTGGCAGCAAAAGTCGTTTGAAGTGCTGTATTTTTGTAGAGGTTATTGAGAATTTTCTTTGGAGAAGCATCTCGCTTTAGCTCAACAACAACGCGAAGCCCATGTCTGTCTGATTCATCTCGAAGATCGGTAATGCCTTCAACTTTTTTCTCTTTTGCCAAATCAGCAATTCTTGCAACCAAAAGAGCTTTATTAACTTGGTATGGAAGCTCGGTAATAATAATGGCAGATTTTCCCTGGCCAATTTCTTCTATTTCTGCTTTCCCTCTCATGACAATTTTACCTTTTCCAGTGGTATAGAGGTTTCTGATTTCTGTCTGGTCATAAATCATGCCTCGTGTTGGGAAATCTGGGCCTTTGACGTATTCAAGAAGTTCTTCAATCGTAATTTCACTGGTTAAGAAATCTGCTCGTCGTGTTCCGCCTTCCTGGGTTGGAACAGTTTCTGGAGTTTTTGTTTTGGCAATCATGGCAATGACTGCATCAATGACTTCTGTAAGGTTGTGTGGTGGAATTTTGGTGGCCATACCAACGGCAATACCTTCTGCTCCCATGAGCAAAAGATTTGGAAGTTTTGCCGGAAGGTAAATTGGTTCTTCTCGTGAGGCGTCAAAGTTGGGTCTGGTATCAACTGTTTCTTTTTCCAAGTCCACCAACATTTCATCAGTGATTGCTGCCATTCTCGCCTCGGTATAACGCATAGCAGCTGGTGGATCTCCGTCAAGAGAACCAAAGTTTCCTTGGCCGTCAACTAAGGGATATCGCATAGAGAAATCCTGAGCAAGACGAACCATAGCATCATACACAGGAACATCTCCATGAGGATGATATTTTCCAAGAACTTCTCCAACAACGGTTGCAGACTTTTTATATTTTGCAGAGTGAGTTAGTCCCAACTCGTGCATAGCATACAGAATACGTCTATGAACCGGCTTGAGGCCGTCTTTAACGTCTGGAAGTGCTCTTTCTACGATAACTGACATAGCGTAATCCAGGTACGCTCGTTTCATTTCCTTTGTCAGCTCTGTTTTTAGTAATTTCCCAATGTCAGACATAATGGATTTCTTTTAGAAGCCTTCCTCTTGGAAGCGGGCAGCGCATTCGCGGACTATTTTTTTTGCTTCTTCTTTGTCTCCCCACCCTAATACTTTTGTAGTTCCTGGTTTTTTCAAATCTTTATAATGAGCAAAATGGAATTCAATTTTTTGTTTCCAGCGTTTTGGTAAATCATCAAGTGTAGAAATACTGTCTCCTGTGTTTCTGTCATCTTCTGGAACACACACAATTTTATAATCCATGTCTCCATCATCTTCAAAATTGAAAATGCCAATGACAGTTGCTTTTACTAATACTCCTGTTGGAATTGGTTCGTCACAAATGACAAACACATCTAATTCATCTCCATCTGTGTCTTTTGTTTGGGGAATAAATCCATAATTAACTGGTTTTGGGAAGATATTTGGCTCTACTCTGTCTAGCATAAACACGCCATGAGTTCTGTCATATTCTATTTTAAGAGAAGATCCTTGAGGGATATCAATGATAGCATTAACACTGCCATTTTCTATGTCACCTGGAGTAAGTATTTTGTTAAAATCAGGCATAAAATTCCTTTACAAAATTATTATAACACATATTCCTGTCTTGGATTATCTGGAAAATGTATTACGTCAAACAAGACAATTTTTTTGGGAGTTATCATATAGATTGCGTGGGAATCTTTCCCAGATTTTAGTTCTTCGACCCGCTTTGCGTCTGTTCCAATTTTTTTAGCATAGGTGTCAACTGCGTGATCTATTTCTTCCTGGTTGGTTAGTCTTTTTGCTGTTCCTTCAAATTGAATGCCATGAACTTTATCTCCTGGTGCGTGATCAACAACGATTGCTCCGGCAACTTTTTCATTTGTTTCTATCTCTTCAGAGTGGCGTCTTTGAGGAGTTGAAAGCCAGAAAATGTTGAGGTTGTTATCTGCAGCAAAGTAAACTGTGCATGCCCATGGCTGATTATCTTTTGCCGTAGCAATTTGCATGATTTTAGCTGTGGTTAAATAATCTGAGATAAGTGCTTTGAGAT